>NZ_JAUQTZ010000088.1:0-25385 GCF_059803845.1 Rhizobium sp. UFLA01-1127
CGCCTATGGCCTCGACATAGCTGAGCGCTCCATATTCCCGCCAGACCTCCCCGGCTCTGCGCGCCATTGCCTTGTAAGGCTCGATTTTGTCTTTCGGCACGGCAACGATGAAACCATCGACATAGGACATTTCTGCCTCCTTGTTCTATGTTCACCTATAAAGGACGATTGACGGCAACCAGATCCGACATCGGCTGCTGATATTTCACGCATATGTTCCGGCTGGTCGGAAACGGAAACGAATTCGCCGAAGGATCACGCTAGGGAATGCCGACGACTATAGAATATCAGAATGACCCGAAGCTCGGAAATGAGGCGCTCAACACCCTATGGACGGCTGCGTGGGACAGCCACTTCCCGCGGGACTTCCAGCCCATCCTTTCCCGGAATCTCGCGCATGTCGGCGCATTCGTCGACGCACGACTAGTCGGCTTCGTCAATGTCGCCTGGGACGGCGGCATTCATGCCTTCATTCTCGATACCTGCGTCGATCCGGAATTTCGGCGAAAAGGCATTGCAAGCGCTCTTGTCGAACGGGCAAAAACCCTGGCTCGCGAGCGCGGAGCCGAATGGCTCCATGTCGATTTCGAACCGCATCTCACCGGATTCTATCGGGGGCTTGGTTTCGCTTCGACGGAGGCTGGCCTGATCCGCCTGCGGGATTGACGGAATGCCTGCCTTAGACGGATGAGCGGCTTTGCCCGAGCAGCCAGTTGCGGAACAATGCCGAAAAGGCATCGCTAGCCCTTGAGCGTCTTCACCTTGGTCAGATCCGGAAAGAGGCGCATCCAGAGCAGCACCACGGCGATGGTGCCGACTCCGCCGACAAGACCGGTCAGAACAGGCCCGAGAGCGCTGGCAAGCATGCCGGACTCGAATTCGCCGAGCTGGTTGGACGTGCCGATGAACAGCGAATTCACGGCATTGACCCGGCCGCGCATGGCATCCGGCGTCAGCAGCTGCACGAGCGAGCTGCGAACGACGACGCTGACGGTATCCGAGGCACCGACGACGAAGAGCGCAGCGACCGAAAGGATGATGTTGCTCGACAGCGAGAAGACGACGGTGGCGATCCCGAAAATAAGCACCGCAAGCAGCATCTTCTTGCCGACATCGCTCTGCAGCGGCCGGCGTGCCAGCCAGATCGACATGGCAAGCGCGCCGATCGCCGGCGCGGCGCGCAGCAGGCCGAGCCCCCAGGGTCCGGCATGCAGGATATCGCGCGCAAACATCGGCAGCAGCGCCGTCGCACCGCCGAGTAGCACGGCAAAGAGATCGAGCGAGATCGTGCCCAGCATGATCGGCCGGCTTTTGATGAAGGAAACGCCGGCAAAGACGGAACTCAGCGTCACCGGCTCACGCGACGAAGGCTGTTCCCGTTCGACCCTGATCGAAATGACGTTGATGCTCGCAACGACGTAAAGCACGGCCGAAACGGCAAACGGCGCAACCGGGCTGATGCCGTAGAGCAGGCCGCCAAGCGATGGCCCGATGATGAAGGCAGTCTGCATCATCGAGGTGGAGGTGGCGATGGCAACCTGCAGCAGCGAAGACGGCACGATGTTAGGCAGCAGCGCCGCCATCGTCGGACGCTCGAAGGCCGTCGCCGCGCCCATGACGGCAACGGCGGCCAGAATGCCGGCGGGACCTATCCAATGCAGCCAGACGGCCACGGCGAGAACCAGCGCGGTCAGTGCCTCGATCAGCTGGCAGGCAAGGCCGATGCGGCGCCGATCGAACCGATCGGCGACATGTCCGACGACAAAGGTCAGGATGACCATCGGCAGAAATTGGCAGAAGCCGACGAGGCCAAGGAAAAAGGCGCTATGGGTCTGGTCATAGATCATCCAGCCCATGGCAACCGTGACAGACTGAAAGCCTATCGAGGAAAAGACGCGCGATGCAGCGAATGAACGATAGCCGGGGTGACCGAGCACGCTTGGCCGGTCAAGATTCTGCAGGGTATCCATGAGCCTTCTTCGCCTGCCGGCATGGACGCACGCAGACACGCTTCTCGACAGTCGGAAATTCTAAGATCCCCTGCTCTGCCTGAACGCCTCGCCTGTCAATCCTGTTTTTGCCGCAGTTGCAAATTCATCGCGGACGACAGATCAAATCGCGGTGAAGACGGGCTGAGCAGATCCCGCTTGGCCTCGATCGACCAGATGGCCGTCAATTCCGACGCAATTGCATCGATCAGCTTCGCAACATCATTGCCCGCCGATTCGTGCAGCGCCTCCGCGACGATCAGCACCGAGCGCGTATCGTCGCGCACGGCCGACAGGCCGCTTTGCCGATTGGTCCACCGGCGGGCATGGGCGTGCCCGGCCGCATCGGCAAAGATCACCTCCCCTGCATCCGGATGCTCAATCTCGCCGGAAAAGGTCTGATAGGATTCGTTGCCACGAGCATACCGCACTTCGAGATCGCCGGATATTTTCGAAAGATCGAAAACCGCTACCGGAATAGCAAACGCAATGGAGATCGCATTGCAGAGATCGACAAGCGGATGCAGCCGCGGCAGCGCCCCGTCCTGGCGAAACCGGCGCAGCAGCGCTTCGGATGCACAGCGATATTGCGTCGGCTTCAATCCCATTTTGGAAAAACCACGCCGCCATGCCTGGATTTCGGCCATCTCGCTTTCCGGACCTCTCGCCAACCGCTCCGTAGCGATCGCATGATATCCGGCGACCCGATCCTCGACATCGACAGTCGAGGCGACCCCCTGGACGGATAATACGCCGGCAACCAGCTCGGGAAACCCGCTCCACATTTCGTTCGAATGTCGGAAAAACATGGCACCTCCTTATAGGCATCTGCTTGGTGCGGCAGAAAACCCCGTCACCATCTTCCGGTCTTGAATAAAATTGCAGAAGCTTCAGCCGACAGCCACAGCATAGGCGCCGGGAGAAACGCCGAAATTACGGACGAAGAGGCGCGTCATATGGCTCTGATCGGAAAACCCGCTGGCAAAGGCCGCTTCGGCCAGGGATGTGCCGGCCGCAATCAACCGGCGCGCTTCATGAATGCGGCGCTGCACGAGATAGGCATGGGGTGTCAGGCCGGTCGCTTTGGTGAAGGCACGCAGGAAGCGGAAGTGGCTCAAACCGCATAATTCCGCGAGTTCGGCAAGGGTCAGCGGCGCGGCGGGATCATCATCGATCCGATCCCGCGCCCGACTGATAACCGCGGGAACGGCATCCTCACGCAAGGTGCGCGATCCCTCGCGCATCACGGCTGCAAGGAGCGACAGCAGCAGCCCATCCCTCAGGAAGGCATTCTCGGCCCTGTCCTCGATCAGAAGCGAAAACAGCGTTTTGAAATGCACGGCCATCTCGCCGTCGCGGATGACAGGCGACGGGAACTCGACGGCACCGAACCTGCCTTCCCCCACATCGCGCAACAGATCGCGGATCAGCCGAGGATCGAAATAGAGCATAGACCATGCGCGGCTCTCGCCGACGGGCAAGCCGTCGTGAACCTCGTTCGGATTGACGCTGATAACATCGCCGGCCTCCGCCTGCACCGTCCCTCGCCCGCTAAGCGATGTCTGCGCGCCGGCTTCGATGATGCCGATGCCGAACTGGTCGTGCGTGTGCTTGGGAAAGCTATGGCCGGTTTCGGCCCGCACCGCCTCGACGCCGGCAAGGCGGGAGCGATATATTCTGAATTGGCCGAATTTCATCCGCGTCGCTTTCCCATGCCGCCAATATCGCCGCGCCAGCAATGGCATTACATTCGAGCGGCAATGTTGCGTACCCGCAAACAAGAAGCAAGGCTAAGCGCCTTCCATTTTATTGTCATTCCCCGCCGTCGCCAACGCCGCCTCTGTGTTGCCGGCGACGGCAGCTGGCAGCGGCGTGCCGCGCTTGCGCTCCCGCGCCAATGTCAGCAGGCCGGAAAAGATGATGAGGATGATGCCGAAAGCCATCGGCATGTCGATGCTGTCGTTGAACAGCAGATAGCCGAAAGCGATCGCCCAGAGCATCTGGCTATATTGCGGCGGCGCAACCAGGTTGGCGGGCGCCATCTGGGCGGCGGTCAGCAGCAGAACGCTGCCGAATGCGCCAAGCAGACCATAGCTTGCAAGGAATATCCACTGCGCGGGCGTCGGCATCGTGATTTCGGAGAGCATGAGGAAGCCGCTGACGACGAGCGTTCCGAAAAGACCTGCCCCATAAAGAGAGATGCGCTTCTCCTTTGAGCCGAGCGCGCGATTGATGACGATGGAGATTGCCGCTGCAAGGCCGCCGATCGCCGCGCAGAGGTGGCCGATAGAAAGCTCGCGGAAGCCGGGTCGCAGGACGATCAGCACGCCGATGAATCCGAGAATGACGGCCGTCCAGCGCTGCCAGCGCACATCTTCCTTGAGAAAGATCACTGAGAGAATGGTCACGAAGGACGGCAGCAGGAAGAGCAGCGCAAAGGCTTCCGCCATCGGCAGCTTGGTGAAGGCGACAACGGAGCAGATCGAGCCGGTCGCGCCGCAGACGAAGCGCAACAGCCACAAGGGACGGTTCGACGTCCTCACCATATCGAGCCAGCCATCCTCCCGCTTCTTCAGAAACGGCACGGCGGCAAAGCCGAACAGGGCGCCGATGAAGGCGACCTGATAGGACGGAATCACCCCGTGCAGGATCTTGATCGAGGCATCACTGAAGGCGAAGACCGCATAGGACGCGAATGCCACAAGGACACCACGCAAGGCAGAACGGCCCGCGGCCGCAGAGCTGGAATCGGCTGTAATCGAAGACATCGGAAACTTGAGAAAACTGCGACGGGAGGACACTGAATCAGTGAGATGCGGACAATTGTATGATGAAATGGCTCGAATTTCGATTGGGTTGGGAATAAACTATTGTTTCAACCGGACGCTTGAGGCTATCCAGCCAATCAATTTCCAAGAAAGCCCAGCTTGTCGAGCTGGCTCGGAGGGACACGCCCCCTAACAGTATAGGAAAAGGCGGTAACCTTCAGTGCATCGCTATCGACTTCGCAGGTGAATGCCACCCTCTGCCAGCCATCGGGAGTCTGTACGGCGACGCCGTCACCAAAGGCGCTTACATCCGAAATCATCGCCTGAGACAGCGCCGAGTTGTAATAACCTATAGCGTGGAGATCGTAACCAAACTGCAGTTTTTCCTCAGAGTTGCAGAGGTAACGCACCCGCTCACGCCGAGGCAGCTTCTTCCAGGCATCGTAGTCACTCTTCGACAGACGCGCCATTTCGGCACCCGAATAAAGCTTCTTGGCCTGAACAACCCGCTTCGGCAGGAGTGATTTAGGCCGCGGCGGCTCGGTAACCAAGGCAGTGCCGCTCGCCGGATCACCTTGACTGCTCGAAGCGGACTGGTTCTGGGCACCCTGCTGCGATGGAGAGGGCTTGACCGCCGGAACGACGATCTGTAGCGGGACTTTGGCCTCATCCTTCGCCTGCTCCGCAAGGCGGTGCTCCTGTGGATCGGCGGATGGTGATTGTACAGCCGCTTGCGCCTGCGGATCATTCGGATCGGTCGATGGGGTCTGCGGCTGCGCTACCTGCGAGTCCGAAGGCTCGTTTGTGGCAAGAACATCGGGCGCTGTGGAGGATGCTTTGGCGGTCGACTCACTTGCGGGCGGCTGGGCGGCATTCGCTTGCTGGTCTTTGGCGTCAGCTTGCTGCTGGGCTTGTTGCGCGGCCTGAGCCTCTGCCTGGGCCTGGGCTGCTGTCTGCGCCTCCGCCTGCTGATCGGCCGCAGCATCGTTCGGAGGTGTTGAAGGGGTATCGTCCTTCGACTGTTCCGAAGCATCTGTCTGCTGCGTAGTGTTTGCGTCTTTCTGATCGCCCTTCATGTCCGGAAGCGGAGCCTCAGTCGCAGAGGGCTGCTGCTCCGCCTTCTCGGCGGGCTTCTCAGCGCCGGGATCGTCAGACTTCGGCCCAGACTTCGCCTGCTCCACAGGCTTGTCGGCCGTGGCCTCATCCGGTTTGGCCGGAGGTTTCTCCGCTGCCTCCTTGCCCCGAGGGTCGGATTGCTTTGGCGGCTGTTCGTCCGACTTCTTTCCTTGAGGCTGTTCCGGCGTGTCCTGGGCTTGAGCCATGTCCTGCGCAGGCTTCTCATCCGGTCTTGGCGTCGGCTTTGGAGGCTTGTCGTTCGCCTTCGTCGCCAGTTCCTGCTTTTCCTCCTGCTGCGGCACCAGCTCGACATTGACGCTCTGCTCGGGCTTCGCCTCGGGCGGCGCGGGAAATAGCGGCAGCAGAAAGATCGCGACGAACAGGACGTGCAGAAGGATCGACAGGACAAAGCCCGGCCTTATCTCCTTATCCCGTTTTTCCGCAACCTTTTCCATCGTTCAGCGGAAGGCGCGCGAAGAAAAAGCAATCAAGAGGGCATAGCGCATCGATTCATTCGATCCTTACCGGCAAACAGATCAGAAGACGTTCAAGCCGCCGACATATGGTGTGTGGCAAGACGCCCCAAAAGAGGCTGTCGTCAAAATCGAACTTGTCAGGCCTCCGTGCGATCTGCAATGCCGCAAAAACAAACCTGCGTGATTACGCGGCGCAAAGACGGCCGCGTCCGCCGCTAAAAGAACTCGTCCAGCAGCTGATAGTAAGCCATTTTTTCTGCCTGCGGTTCGAAATCGCCATAAGCCTTCAAAAACTCGGCAACCAATTCCTTCCCGAAATTGTATTCGATGCTGCCGCAGGCAAGCGCGATATCCTGATGACGATCGGCAACGCCGAGACGGCCGCAATCGATATAGCCGCTGAATCTATCACCGTCGGCCATGAAATTCGGAAGGCAGGCATCGCCATGGGTGACGACGAAATCCTCCGTTGATGGTCTCTTGGCCTGAAGCTCACGGAAAAGATCCTCCGCCGGCCTTCCCAGCCGGGCCTCGTCGAAATCGTCCTCATCGACGCGGCCGGCGAGCAAGCGTACCCTTGCCGTGCCAATTCTGCTCTCCAGTCGATGATCGAAGGGACAGGCGGCAATGTCGACAGCGTGCAATCGCCGCAAAGAGTCGGCCAAAAGCCGCACCCGCTCGAGCGGCTGCAACCGCTCCGCGCTGACGAGATCTCTGCCTGAAAGAGCGCTCATCAAAAGCCATTCACGTTCGCCGTCCTTCTCGTGGGCAATGACATTCGGGCAGGCAAGGCCCTGCGAGGCAAGCCATCGCAGTCTGGCAACCTCGCCGGTCAGCTCACCCAAAGGATCGGTGGGCTCGGTCTTGAGATAGACCGGCGCGCGCCCGTCGGCCTCAAGCCTAAAGACATGCGCCGAGGAACGGCCGAGCGCATCTTGCCGCCATTCATATCCGGCCAGCAGATCGCGCAGCCGCCGTGGGACGGATGTTTCCATGAATAGCGGCTTATTTGCCATGATCAGACCCTTGATGTCCGTATCCTCAATGAAAAGCCCGGCTCGCTTTCGCGAACCGGGCCTTGTTTCGTAAACTGTCGATGCCGGCTTGCGCCAGACCTCAGCTGTCGAGGAAGCTTCTGAGCTTGCGCGAACGGCTCGGATGCTTGAGCTTGCGCAGCGCCTTTGCCTCGATCTGACGGATACGCTCGCGTGTAACCGAGAACTGCTGGCCCACTTCTTCGAGCGTGTGGTCGGTGTTCATGCCGATGCCGAAACGCATGCGCAGAACGCGCTCTTCGCGCGGCGTCAGCGATGCCAGAACGCGGGTCGTGGTTTCGCGCAGGTTCGCCTGAATGGCGGCGTCGATCGGCAAAAGCGCATTCTTGTCCTCGATGAAATCGCCGAGATGCGAATCTTCTTCGTCACCGACAGGGGTTTCGAGCGAGATCGGCTCCTTGGCGATCTTCAGAACCTTGCGCACCTTTTCGAGCGGCATGGCGAGCTTTTCGGCCAGTTCTTCCGGCGTCGGCTCGCGGCCGATTTCGTGCAGCATCTGGCGCGAGGTCCGAACGATCTTGTTGATCGTTTCGATCATGTGCACCGGAATACGGATGGTGCGTGCCTGATCGGCGATCGAACGGGTGATCGCCTGACGGATCCACCATGTCGCGTAGGTCGAGAACTTGTAGCCGCGGCGATATTCGAACTTATCGACCGCCTTCATCAGGCCGATATTGCCTTCCTGGATGAGGTCGAGGAACTGCAGACCGCGGTTGGTGTACTTCTTGGCGATGGAGATGACGAGGCGCAGGTTGGCTTCGACCATTTCCTTCTTGGCGATACGGGCTTCGCGTTCGCCCTTCTGAACCATGTGAACGATACGGCGGAATTCCGAAATAGAAATGCCGGTTTCGGTCGCAAGGTTCTGGATTTCCTGGCGGATATCCCGAATGGTGGTGTTTTCGGCCCTGGCGAATTCCTTCCAGCCGCGAGCGGCCAGATTGCCGATCGACTTCATCCAGTTCGGATCGAGTTCGGCACCCTGATACTGTTCCAGGAAGCTGTCGCGCTTGACGCCGTAGGATTCGGCAAGGCGCAGCAGGCGGCCCTCGTTTTGCACGAGACGCTTGTTGATGTCGTAGAGCTGCTCGACGAGAGCGTCGATGCGGTTCTGGTTCAGCGACAGAGACTTGACCGACTTGACCAGCTCATCCTTGAGTTCCTTGTAACGGCGCTCCTGTGCGGAAGACAGCGTACCGGAAGCCGACAGGCGCTGTTCGACCTGCTGGTCCTGCAGCTTGCGCAGCTTCTTGTAGGTTTCGGCAATGGTGTCGAGCGTCGTCATGACCTGCGGACGAAGCTCGGCTTCCATGGCTGCCAGGGAGAGGCTGGATTCGTCTTCGTCCTCTTCCTCTTCCTCGATCGGCAGGCCCTCGCCGCCGACATTGGTGATGTCGTCGTCGGAGGAACCGCGGCCGCGGCGTGCCTTTTCCTTTTCCTCGGCAGCCTTACGGTCAGCCTCGATCTTCTCGGGGCTCTGGAACTGCGGGGCAGCCTTGGCTTCGGGGCCGGAATAAGTGGTTTCGAGGTCGATGATCTCGCGCAGCAGCGTGGTGCCTTCGTTGAGTTCGTCGCGCCAGATAATCAGCGCCTGGAAAGTCAACGGGCTCTCACAGAGGCCGCCGATCATGGTTTCGCGGCCAGCCTCGATGCGCTTGGCGATCGCGATTTCACCTTCACGCGACAGAAGCTCCACGGAACCCATTTCGCGCAGATACATGCGCACCGGGTCGTCCGTTCGGTCGGTCGGCTCTTTCTTCTTGGCCGTCGCAAGCGCGGAACCCGTCGAAGGGGCAAGCTCGCCGCCTTCGCTATCGTCGTCGCCGCCGGCATCGTCGTCGTCGCCCGCTGCGGCGCCGGCCTCTTCGACGTCCTCATCTTCGATGACGTTGATGCCCATGTCCGAAAGCATGGCCATCGTGTCTTCGATCTGTTCGGACGTCACTTCTTCGGACGGCAGAACGGCGTTGAGCTCGTCCATCGTCACGTAGCCGCGCTTCTTCGCGGCCTTAATCATCTTCTTGACCGCGTCGTCGGAAAGATCGAGAAGCGGGCCGTCGGAGGTGCCGTCGCGTTCGACTTCAGCTTCTTCGTTCTCTTTGACCTTTGTTGCCATCTCTATATCGTCGCTTTCCCTGACGCTGCAAACTTACACGCGGTGAAACAATCACTCTGGCTGGCGCGCCCCGCACCAGCCGCGACTCACCGACGAACACCTAACGGAATGACCTTTAATGCCCGATTAACCACGATCACCGCTACCGGAGTGCAAAGCTGGATTGCGTTTGGATTTCCGGCCATGGTATTAGGTGATCCGCTTGATCCAGTTTACCGTTCTTTCCGAATTCAAACGGTGATTCCCAGAATTTTAGTTCCCGTCAAGCTTTTCCAGCAAAAAAGCCCGTTAAATATGCGAAAAAGCCTTATCCACAGGCTTCGCATGCCGCAATTAATTGTTTCCCGTATTTAGGAAGTCCCCGCGCGATGACAAGAGCGTCCTGAACAAAGCCTCACTTTTCCAGCATCGGCAGGTATTGCCGACGCCGCAAGTGTGTCCAAACCGCATCAATTCCAGTCCATCACGACCTTGCCGGAATTGCCAGAACGCATTGCTTCGAAGCCATCGCGGAAATCATCGATGGCGATACGGTGGGTAATGAGTGGCGATACATCGAGTCCGCCCTGAACGAAGGCGATCATCTTGTACCAGGTCTCGAACATCTCGCGGCCGTAGATGCCCTTCAGGTTCAGCATCTTGAAGATGACCTTGTTCCAATCGATCTCGAAACCGGCCGGCGCGATGCCGAGAATGGCAATTTTGCCACCATTGTTCATCTTGTCGATCATATCGCGGAAAGCGGGAGCCGCGCCCGACATTTCCAGCCCGACGTCGAAACCCTCGGTCATGCCGATGGATTTCATGACATCGGCGAGGTTTTCCTTAGAGGCGTCGACGACGTAATCGATGCCGACCTTGCGGGCAAGCGCCAGCCGGGTCGGATTGATGTCGGTGATGACGACCTTGCGCGCGCCACAGCGTTTGGCGACCATGGCTCCCATGATGCCGATCGGCCCTGCGCCGGTGACGAGCACGTCTTCGGCGACCAAATCGAAGGACAGAGCGGTATGGACCGCATTGCCGAAGGGATCGAAGATCGCGGCAATCTCATCCGGGATGTCGTCGGGGATCGGCACGACGTTGGATTCGGGAATGCAGACGAATTCGCCGAAGGAGCCGGGGCGGTTGACCCCGACTCCGAGCGTGTTACGGCAGAGATGGCCCCTGCCCGCCCGGCAGTTGCGGCATTTGCCGCAAACGATATGGCCTTCGCCCGAGACGCGCTCGCCGACGTGATATTTCGTAACGGCAGAACCAATCTCGGCAATCTCGCCGCAGAATTCATGGCCGACGACCATCGGTACGGGAATGGTCTTCTGCGCCCATTGATCCCAGTTCCAAATGTGGACGTCCGTGCCGCAGATCGCCGACTTCTTGACCCGGATCAGGACATCGTTCGGCCCGACTTCGGGAACCGGGACATGTTCCATCCACAGTCCGACTTCCGGCCTGGCTTTGACCAAAGCTTTCATCATGTTCGACATTCGCATTTTCCTTTTGGCGCTCTCCGAGGCCCGATTTCCCCTTCTCCCCAGCGGGGAGAAGGGGGGCTGCGCTAAATAATCCCAAGCTCTCTGCCCGCTTCCGCAAAGGCTGCAATCGCCCTTTCGACATCCGCCTTCGAATGGGCAGCCGACATCTGCGTTCGGATGCGCGCCTGCCCCTTGGGCACCACGGGAAACGAAAAGCCGATGACGTAGACACCCTTCTGCAGCATGAGCGCTGCCATGTCCTGCGCGAGTTTCGCGTCGCCGAGCATGACGGGGATGATCGGGTGATCGGCGCCGGCGAGCGTGAAGCCGAGTTTGGTCATCTCTCGGCGGAAGAGTTCGGCATTGCCCTGAAGCCGCGTCCGCAGCTCACCGCCGTTCTCGATCAGATCGAAGACCTTCAGCGAGGCCGCGGCGATGACCGGTGCCAGGGTGTTGGAGAAGAGATAGGGCCGTGAACGCTGCCGCAACCACTCGACGATCTCGCCTCTGGCCGAGGTATAGCCGCCCGAAGCCCCGCCCAGCGCCTTGCCGAGCGTACCGGTGATGATGTCGATGCGGCCTTCGACACCGCAATATTCAGGCGATCCTCTGCCGTGTTCGCCGACGAAGCCGACGGCATGGCTATCATCGACCATGACCATTGCGCCGTATTTTTCAGCCAGATCGCAGACGCCGCCGAGATTGGCGATGATGCCGTCCATGGAGAAGACACCGTCGGTGGCGATCAGCTTGAAGCGGCTGCCTTCAGCCTTCTTCAGCTCTTCTTCAAGCGCCGCCATGTCGTTATTGGCATAGCGGAAGCGCTTGGCCTTGGAAAGCCGCACGCCGTCGATGATTGAGGCATGATTGAGGGCATCCGAGATGATGGCATCCTCTTCCGACAGCAGCGTCTCGAACAGGCCGCCATTGGCATCGAAGCAGGAAGAATAGAGGATCGTCGCCTCCATGCCGAGGAAGGCCGAAATCCGCGCCTCGAGCTGCTTGTGCTCTTCCTGCGTGCCGCAGATGAAGCGAACCGAGGCCATGCCGTAGCCATAGCGGTCGAGCGCCTTCTTCGCGGCTTCGGCAAGCTCTTCGTTGTCGGCGAGGCCAAGATAATTGTTGGCGCAGAAATTGAGAACGCGCGCACCGCCGAGCACGGCGATCTCGCCGGACTGCTTGGAGGTGATGACGCGCTCGGCCTTGTAGAGGCCGGCTTCCTTGAGGCCAAGAAGTTCGTTGCGCAAATGGGATATGAACGCAGAGGTCATGGTCGCATTCCGATGCTGGTCACGGTGCCTAATCAATCAAGAAATAACATAGGATCTGGGCTCTTGCTGCATCCGGCAGCGGCAAAAATGCGCAACACCGTGACGCCGGCGCGATAGGGCGCGGTTTCGATATTATCTGCCAAACCGAACTCGGAGGCGGAGGCCGGCTCCTTCGTCAACAGCCATGCCTGCCCGTCAGAGGCGGCATGACCGTGCGGATGTAACGTGCCGAGAGTCCAGTCCGGCATATTACCGGCTGGTGAGTTCTGAAATCACAGCGAGGAACGCTTCGCCATAGCGCTCAAGCTTTGACTGCCCGACACCGGAAATCTCAAGCAGGGCCTTGCGGTTGCCCGGGCGCTCTGTCGCAAAGGCGATCAATGTCGTGTCCGGGAAGACGACATAGGGCGGCACGCCCAATTCCTTGGCAATCCGGGTGCGTTCGGCGCGCAGCGCATCGAAGAGAAGCTGGTCCTCGCCGGCAAGACCGTGGGCCTGTTTCTCCGGCCGTCCCGCCTTCCTGCTGCGACGGCCGGGCTCGGGCCTGTCCTTGCGGAAGAAGACCTGCCGCTCGCGCTTGAAAACGGCCCTCGCCTGCTCTTCGAGCTTCATGGCGCCGAAGGCGGTGTGATCGATGCTGATGAAGCCGTTTGCCAACAATTGCCGGAAGATCGACTGCCAGGTGCGGGAGGGAATATCCTTGCCCGCGCCGAAAACAGGCATGTCGACGTGGCCGAAGCGTTCAGTCTTCTCGTTGACCGTTCCCATCAGCACGTCGATGACGTGACCGGTGCCGAAACGCTCGCCGGTGCGGTAGACGGCGGCAAGCGCCTTGATGGCCGCTTCCGTGCCGTCCCAGGTCTCGACCGGCTTGAGACATGTATCGCAATTGCCGCAGCCGCCGCCATGCACTTCACCGAAATGCGCAAGGATCGACTGCCGCCGGCATCCCGCCGTTTCGCAAATGGCGAGCAGTGCATTGAGCTTTGCACGCTCGACGCGTTTGATCTCCTCGGATGCGCCACCTTCATCGATCATGCGCCGCCGCTGGATGACATCGGCCATACCATATGCCATCCAGACATTCGAGGAGAGGCCATCGCGCCCCGCTCGTCCCGTCTCCTGATAATAGGCCTCCACCGATCCCGGCAGATCAAGATGCGCGACATAGCGCACATTCGGCTTGTCGATGCCCATGCCGAAGGCGACCGTCGCTACCAGACAAAGATCTTCCTCTTTCAGGAACGCATCCTGATTGGCGTCGCGAAGCGCCCGGTCCATGCCGGCATGGTAGGGAAGCGCGCGAATGCCCTGCCCGTTCAGCCATTCCGCCGTGTCCTCGACCTTGGCGCGCGAAAGGCAGTAGACGATGCCGCTATCGCCACGATGGCCGTCGAGAAACCGCAGCAATTGCTGGCGCGGCTGGTCGCGCTCGACGATTTCATAGGTGATGTTCGGACGATCGAAGCTGGTGGTGAAGACCTTGGCATCGTCAAGGGCCAGCCGCTCGATAATGTCGTCGCGGGTATGGGGATCGGCCGTTGCCGTCAGCGCGATGCGCGGCACGCCGGGGAAGAGCTCGGCAAGCCGGCCGAGATCGCGATATTCCGGTCGGAAGTCATGGCCCCATTGCGAGACGCAATGCGCCTCGTCGATCGCAAAAAGCGCGATCTTGACCCGCACGAGCATTTGGCAAAAGCCCTCCGTCGCAACGCGTTCCGGCGTCACGTAAAGCAGATCGAGTTTGCCCGAGGAAATGGCGCGATAGACATCGCTCGCCTCTTCGCGCGACAGCGACGAATTCAAGGCGGCAGCCCGGATGCCGAGCTGCTTCATCGCCTCCACCTGATCCCGCATCAGGGCGATCAGCGGAGAGACGACGATGCCGATGCCGTCGCGGCAAAGCGCCGGGATCTGGAAGCACAGCGACTTGCCCGCCCCGGTCGGAAACAGCACAACGGCATCGCCGCCGGAAACGACATGCTCCACAACCTGCTGCTGCTTGCCGCGAAAGGCGGAATAGCCATAGACGCGCTTCAGGATGTCGAGCGGCGCCGGCGCACCCTTGCGCTCGCCGAACAATGCGTCGTCTGCGGAAAATCGCGGCTCTTGTCTCTCAGGCTGAAGCATCTATTTCCTATTTTCCAGCGGCACCTTTGACACGGCCGGAAAGCACGCCGAAGCCATCGATGATCGCTTCCTGATTTTCCAGCCGAAGCGCCTCGAGCTGCACTTCCTGCAAGGCGCGAATCAACGGCTCTATCGCGTCACCGTCGCCTTCTTCGGTGGCCTCGGCAATAGCGCCCTCCAGCTCGATCTTGTGCCACCGCAACGCCTTCGAACGCTTATGGAGCGCAAGCGCCTGGCGATAGCCCTCGCGCGCGTCCTCCATCGCGGCCGCCTCCGTAGCCGTCCACAGGCGTGCATTGCGGACCTGCTGTTCAAGGCTTTTCAGCAATGCGCCGAAATCCTGTTCTTCCAGCTGCTCCACCAAACGCTCACGCACCAGCTGAGGTCCGACGAGCGTAGCCGCCGCTCCGAGAACCGCCGACCAGAGGCGCTGCAATTCACGGCTGTCGTAATCGATGGCGGCGATCTCGTCATATTCGTCCTGCAGCAGCGCCGGATGGTTGACGATGGTCAAAGCGAGCACGCTTTCGCGAAGGCTCGGAATATCCTGATGCCCCTTGATCATGCTCGAGCGCGTCAAACGATCGGTCGCCGTCGTTGCCACCGGGACACCGGCGCGTGCTTGTCCGCCTCGGCCCGCGAAGGCGCGGCCATTGCCGTCACGGGAAAAACCACGCCTCTGCTGGCCGCCGCCCCGCTGGAACTGCGGCTGGAAAAGCCCGTTCAGCCGCTCGCGCATATTCTGCTGATAATGGCGACGCACATCTTCGTCGACGATAACGGACACGATGCGCCGAAGCCGCGCCTCCAGCTCCGCCCGCGCTTCAGGCGTCTCGAACGTGCCGCTGCCGGCCTCCCTCGTCCAGATCAGATCGGCCAGCGGCTTTGCCTGCGCCAGCACCTTGTCGAACGGCGCGCGCCCATCCTGCCGCACGAGATCGTCTGGATCCTTGCCATCGGGCAATAGCGCAAAGCGCACGGTGCGGTTCGGTTTGATATGCGGCAATGCGAGATCGGCAGCCCGGTTGGCGGCGCGAATGCCGGCACCATCGCCATCGAAGCAGAGCACCGGCTCCGGCGTCATCTTCCAGAGAAGATCGAGCTGGCTCTCCGTTAGAGCCGTGCCGAGCGGCGCAACCGCATTCTCGATGCCGGCCTGATGCAGCGCGATGACATCCATATAGCCTTCGACAGCGATGATGGTGCCGGCACCGTCGGCCCCTTGGGCGGCACGGCGGGCGCGGGTAAAATTATAGAGTACATTGCCCTTGTGAAAGAGCTCGGTCTCGTTGGAATTCAGATATTTCGCCGGCGCATCCGGCGACATGGCGCGCCCGCCGAAGGCGATCACCTTTTCTCGTGACGACAGGATCGGAAACATGATGCGATCACGGAAGCGATCGTAGGAGACCGGCACGTTCTCATGAACGACGAGGCCGCAGGCCTCCATCTGCTCCTTCAGCACGCCCTTGCCCGCAAGATGCTCCTTCAACGCGTTGCGGCTGTCGGGCGAATAGCCCAAGCGGAAGGTCTCGATGGTGCGGCCGCTGAGGCCACGGTCGCGCAGATAGGCTCGTGCCCGTGCGCCGTTGGCGGTCTGCAGCTGGTCCTGAAAGAACTGGGTCGCCATCTCCATGACATCGAGCAGCGACGTCCGTTCCTTCTCCCTCTTGGCCTCCACCGGATCGGCAACGGGCATCGGAACGCCGGCCATATCGGCAATCTGCTGCACCGCTTCCGGAAAGCTCAAGCCCTCCAGCTCGGTCAGAAAGCGGAAGTGATCGCCGGTCACGCCGCAGCCGAAACAATGATAGCGCCCCTTGCGATCCTCGCAGTGGAAACTCGGCGATTTCTCGCCATGAAAGGGGCAGCAGGCCCAATAATCGCCGCGTGGCACATTGGTCTTGCGCCTGTCCCAAGTCACACGACGGCCGATCACGTCCGAAATCAAAACGCGGTCGCGAATCTCGTCGAGAAACGTATTGGAAAATCGCATGGCTACCTCTGGCTCACCCCATATAAACAGGAATGTCGGGCATTGCCACGACGACAGGACCTCCTCCCACTGTATTCACAGCTCCCTGTGCATGATCGCGATTTCACTTATCCGATCACAACTCCGTGAACACTGCCGCGAACCGATCCGTACCCGCGTCGTAATTCGGCGCTTCATTCGGCCCATCGGCTGCGTCGAAACACCCCTCGATCGGGATCTGGCAGGCTCCTCCGGGATAATTGGAGTAACTATTTCGTGCGCAAAAATCCGCGAGAAAGCAAAGACTTGCACAGCCTTTGGTGGATAGGAGCAAGAGAAATCAGCCATCGTGACAATCAATGGATGCAGAATGGTCGCCCTCGGGCAACACGATGAGACGGCACATTTGCGGCATGGTTCGTAAGCCAAACATTATTTTTTTGTAATTTGATTGTTGATGTGCACCGCAATAGCGTCCTCCTTGCGGGACGAGACAAGCCGGCGAAGAACTTCTTCGTGACGCGACATGCCGAGAGGCCCCGACGAACGGGAAGCCGCCAGGTACATGGCTTTCAGTTTAGGAGAGGAAATGCGCATTCTTATCGTACCATTGGCTGCCGCAGCCATGTTTGCCACAGCTACCTACAGCTCGGCGACGATGAATGACGGCGCCGGCGAAAAGAATGTGCTCTATGCCGGTGCGGGATATCAGCTGCCGGCGGATATGAAGGTCCCTGCTCTTACGGCAGGCGTAAAAGTTCAAATGTCCGAATTCCCGGCGCAACCGCTGGCTCTGCCTCAGGAAATCAGGATCATCAGATAAGTTCACCAGATACTCAGGTGGGGCACCATCCCTACCCCCGGCGCCGCCCCACCTGAGTGCCTTTGCAATAGACGTTTGATTTTTTGGGCCCCACCCTGCGTCATCAAACGCCTGCAAAGCGCAAGAAGGCAGGAGCTCCCCCAGCTCCTGCCTTCTCTAATTTTACGGCCGCCGCAGATTTCGTGACTGCGGGATTGATGAACACCGCTGCGCAGCACGCTGTTCCGCCGGCGCAAGTATCTTGACGCAACGGCCTCAATGGATATTTTTTATTATCCAAGCATATGCGATCTTATTAATTATCTCTTCAGAAATTTGAATTTTTGCTCAGTTCACCGGAGACGGCACATGTCTTTATCCGCAAAGGAACTTGCTCAAGACCCTGATTTTTTTACAGAGATCCTCAACTATACACGCGAGATCATATCGACATATGGTGAAAATCAGGACGCGTGCTCTGCTTTTGCTTCCCAACAGCGCTGGTTGATGGCGCTTGCCGGTTTTGCCCTATATTGCGGCGGCATCGACGGAGAACCGCCTGGCGTCCACGCCAATCGCTTTGTCACCTATATCGTCGAACACGAAATCGCCAGCCACAATACCGCGCTCAGCTTCATTCAAGAAATGCTGGCGCTCGGCTTCCTGCGCTACCTGCCGATTGCAGGAGATCGACGGGCGCGTCCTATGGAACCGACCGAAGAAGCCGCAAAACAGCTGGCAAAGTGGATCAGCCTTCATCTCTGCGTGCTGGATCGCCGGGACGGCGGCAAACGCAACGCGCTGTTTGCCAAGCGACCGGAGCTCATCGGCGTGCTGCAGCCAGCCATTTCCGTCGGCATCATAGAAAGTGACGGTCTCCGCCATCCAGGAAAAACATTCGATCTCTTCACCTTGGCAAACTCAGGCGGCATCATCATGGACTACCTGATCTCCCGTGTCGGGATGATCAGTCCGGCAACGCAGAAAGCGATCGTCGGGCGCGTCGCATTCACCGATATCTGCCACCGCTTCCATATTTCGAGAACGCACGCAAAGCGACTCATGAACAGGGCCGTCGCAATGCAAAGCGTGGGATGGACGGGATCGCCCGGGCGAAGCCAGCTCTGGCTCTCCGGCGGCTTCATCCAGGAATATCGCAATTTTCAGGCGGAGAAGTTCACTATCATCGAGGCTGCCTGGGAAAGCACTCTCGGCCCGCGGCGGCGCACGCCGCGGGCAAGGCAAGCCTTTACTTCAGCAGTTCCTTCAAGATAGCCGAAGCCTTGGCGAAATCCATCTGTCCGGCATAGCGCTCGCGCAGAGCAGCAACGCACTTGCCCATATCCTTCAGGCCCTGCGCGCCTAGCTCCGCGACGATCGCGACGCAGATCTCGCGCACCTTTTCTTCGGAAAGCTGCTCAGGCATGAAGCCTTGTATGACGGCAATCTCCTCGCGCTCCTTGTCGGCCAGCTCGGGACGGCCGCCATCGATATAGATCTTCACCGACTCCTCGCGCTGCTTGATCATCTTGGCGAGCAGCTGCAGGATTTCGTCCTCGCTCGCCTGCTCCTTGCCGAGACCGCGATTGGCGATGTCCTTGTCCTTGATGGCTGCAAGGATGAGGCGCACGGTCGAGAGCTTCGCCGTATCCCTCGCTTTCATGGCGTCCTTCTGGGCGTTGGAAAGGGTTTCGCGGATCATATCTGTACTCCTTGAAGCAGGCCGGCGACGATCGATCGGCCTCTTATTCCATGTTGTCTGTCTCTTAGACCATCAGCGTCGATCAATGCAATTGCGTGAAACCGGCAGAAACGGCGCGAATTCCCCCGCCGGAAAGCAAAAGCGTGCATTGACCGGCCCGCCTTGTTTAGCTATGTCCATCACCTGCACATAAGATCGATAGGAAGATCTCAAGCCGCGACCTCACTCGCCGGCTGTATCTTGCTACAACATGGCGGAGCCGACGGTCTCTTCAAGGACGTGCTCGACGCCGGAAACGGGATGATTATGACCGCTACAGCCCCATGGACCACTGAAAAGCCGACTGCTCTTCTCGTTCTTGCCGACGGCACCGTGATCGAAGGCAGGGGTATCGGCGCAACGGGCAAGGTCCAGGCCGAAGTCTGCTTCAACACGGCGCTGACGGGTTACGAAGAGATCCTGACCGATCCCTCCTATCTCGGCCAGATCGTTACCTTCACCTTCCCCCATATCGGAAATGTCGGCACGAACGACGAAGATATCGAAGACCTGACGCCCGCCGCCCGCCACGGCGCCGTCGGCGTCATCTTCAAGGCCGATATCACCGATCCCTCGAACTACCGCGCCGCCAAGCACCTCGACCAGTGGCTGAAAGCGCGCGGCATCATCGGCCTTTGCGGTATCGACACGCGGGCGCTGACCGCCTGGATCCGGGAAAACGGCATGCCGAACGGCGTGATCGCCCATGATCCGAACGGCGTCTTCGATATCGAACAGCTGAAGGCGGATGCCAAGGCCTGGAGCGGCCTCGAAGGTCTCGACCTAGCCAAGGTCGCCTCCTCCGGCCAGTCCTCGCAATGGTCGCAGACACCATGGGTCTGGAATGAAGGCTATGGCGAACTCGGCGCCGCCGACGCCAAATACCATGTCGTCTGCCTCGACTACGGCGTCAAGCGCAACATCCTGCGCCTGTTCGCAGGCCTCGATTGCAAGGTAACCGTCCTGCCCGCGACCGCTTCGATCGACGAAGTGCTGGGCCTCAAGCCGGATGGCATCTTCCTCTCCAACGGGCCTGGCGATCCGGCTGCGACCGGCGAATATGCCGTGCCTGTCATCAAGGACCTGCTGAAGACCGAAATCCCGCTGTTCGGTATCTGCCTCGGCCACCAGATGCTCGGCCTCGCACTCGGTGCCAGGACGGCAAAAATGCATCAGGGCCATCACGGCGCCAACCACCCGGTCAAGGACCACACAACGGGCAAGGTCGAGATCGTCTCGATGAATCACGGCTTCGCTGTCGACTCGAACTCGCTGCCGGAAGGCATTGAGGAAACTCACGTTTCGCTCTTCGACGGCAGCAATTGCGGCCTGCGCGTCGCCGGCAAGCCGGTCTTCTCTGTTCAGCATCATCCGGAAGCATCTCCCGGCCCGCAGGACAGCCACTATCTCTTCCGTCGCTTCATCAATCTGGTACGCGAGAAGAAGGGGGAAGCGGCTCTGGCGGAACGCGCCTGATAACGCCCATCACCTGATCATATGAAAAAGGCCCCGGATTGACGATCAATCCGGGGCTTTTCCTTGTGCATCAAGTTGGGAGGTCTTTTCGTCACATTGGGTTCAGGCACTCCTGAAACTCACGCCTGAAGACGGCGCTGCTTGACCACGTCGAGCTCGCTCATCAGTATTTCCTCGAGGAACTCGAAATCGGATTGCCCGAACTCGACCAGGCCGAACCTCAACTTGTAGCCCCAATTCTTGTCCTGGGTGAAATCGAGCCAGCCTAGGAGAGGACGAAGCGGCTGTTCGGGCGCGTCCAGCCAGTCCACATCCTTGCGATAGGCCTTTCCGCAGCCCATTTCGGCAAGATAAGGCTCGCCCTCACGGACAAAGCCGATGGCAGTAAAGCTCTGAAAACCGTCCCTCTCGCCCATTTTGACAGATGGCGAGTAGTAAACGATGCCGTCTCCCGATTTGATACGCTTCAACGGAGCTCGCTTGCCGTGGTTTACCTGCATGAAACCTTGCTGGCGCCCAATGCGCACATGCTCCGCACTGGCCACTGCCAGCCAGTAGGATTTCTGCGCCGGCTCCGGCCGCCGGGACGATGTGTTGGCGTGCGGCAGGAGGCGTACGGCCGCTCCGCGATTGATCTGATCTTCCCGGGGGAAAAGCGCGGCATCATTACGATTGCTTGCGTTGAATGTCATGGTCGTCTCCCGTCTCTGGTATGAGACCGTTATAGACGACCATGCTGTCAATTTTTGTCAGCAGTCTCGCGAACCGACAATGAACTTTTTTACGTCAGGCAGCCGCCTTTTCCGAACGCACCAGAATGTAAAAACGCGCGCACAGCATCGCCGCGGCAGAGGCAAGACCCAGCAGAAAGCCGAACCAGATGCCGATGCCGCCGAAGCCGAGCGGGAATGCCAGCAGCCAGGCCAGAAAGAAGCCGATCGGCCAATAGGCGATCAGCGCCATGATCATCGGCACACGCGCATCTTTCAGACCCCGCAGCAGACCGCTGGCGATCGACTGCAATCCATCGACGAGCTGGAAGAGACCAGCCACCACGATCAGCGGTGCCGCATAGGCAAGAACCTTCGGCGCATCGGCCGAATGAATGTCGAGAAACCAGCTTCCGAGCCAGGATGGCGCTGTCGCAAAAAGGATGCTGCCGCACACCGCAATGCAGCACGAAACGATCACGACCACGATCGCCGCGCGCTTCAGGCCAAGATGATCGCCCTGCCCGTGCGCGACTCCCACCCGCACCGTCGCCGCCTGACTGAGGCCAAGCGGGATCATGAAGGCGATCGACGCCCATTGCAGAGCGATGCCATGGGCGGCAAGCTCGATCGTGCCGATCTGCCCCATCAGCAGCGATGCCGCGGTGAACAGGCTGACTTCGGCCAGAACCGTGACGCTGATCGGAAAGCCGAGGCGGACGACATCCCATAATGCATGCCAATCCGGCCGCCAGAACCGAACGAAAATCTCGTAGCGCCGCATGTCCTGATGGGCCTGCACGTAACCGACAATGAAGAGGAAGCCGGCTGTCTGCACCGCAACGGAAACGATTGCCGCACCATGCAGCCCCATGGCCGGCATGCCGAAATGGCCGAGCACGAGACTATAGGCGAGCACAGCATTCATGACCAGCATGGTTACGGTCACCTTGAGGATGACGCCGGCACGACCGATGGCGCTCACCAGCGCGCGGATAACATTGTAGAGCAGCCCCGGCAGCAAGGCGAAGTGACCGATATCGATATAACCGCTTGCAAGCTTTGCGACGTCCGGCTTCTGCCCCGCCGCCAGAAGGATTTCCTCGGAATAGAAGAAGGCAGGCTGCGCCACCAGCCAATAGGCCGTGACGACCCAAAGCCCCATGCGCAAGGCCCGCCGCACCGAGGCGGCGTCGCCCTTGCCGTAGGCCTGCGCCACCAGCGGCACGACCGCGATAGAGAAGCCCGAACCGAAAATCAGGATTGTGAACAGAAACTGCGCGGAAAGCACCATGGCAGCCAGCTGCTCGGCACCGAGCTGACCGACGATCATGACATCCGTGGTATTGATACCCAGCTGCGCCAGTTGCGCGCCGATCAGCGGTATGCCCAGCGCAAGCGTTGCGCGGACATGTGCAGACCACGAATTATCATTGTCATGCGCGAACGAGCGCGCAGGTACCGGGATATCCATAACGAAGACTCGATCTTTACAATCGCGCCAACCATCCTACCCAAGGGTGCGCGAGCCTGCCGCATTAACGCAACTTAGCTCAAAAAGCCAGCGGACAAGCCCACGATGCTAAAGAATTCATCAGAGTATCAAAATATCTGATGATTTTTTAGGCCGCCTCGCCGGCTTGCGACCGGGCCACCGCTTTCGGCTCCGTCTTGCGAACCTTTGTCACAAGCACGACAAGCCCGGCGAAGACCAGAATTGCGCTCATGATGAAAGGCGCGCCGGCGAAGACGACCGGTGCGGCCGGTGCGGTATAATACTGGAACAGATAAGGAAACAGCACCGGCCCGACGATGGCGGTAATGCTCGTCAAGCTGCCGAGCGCTCCCTGCAATTCGCCTTGCGCGGAGGGCGGAACCTTGCTGGCCGCAATGGAACGAAGCGGCGCATCCGCGACGTTTTCGATAACCGTCAGGACCACCACCACGTAGACCATCCATCCTTGCCATGCGAACGCGTAGCCCATCAGGCCGAGGCAGGAAAATAACAGCCCGAGCAGTGCGGTCTTCCATTCGCCAAGCAGGGGCACGAGCCGCGGCAGAACAAGACCCATGACAATGGCAGCACCGATGCCGTAGACGCCGAGAGAAAAGCCGATCTGCCCCTCGCTCCAGTCATAGCGATAGGAGGTGACGAAGGCCCAGACCGCCGGATAGACGCCGTGCGCCAGCCAATTGAGGAACATCACGACGCAGACCCAGCCGGTGCCCTGGTAACGCCGCATCTGCCTCAAAGCACCGAAAGGATTGGCCCGCGCGATCTCGAACGGCCGGCGATGCTTGGCGTCCAGCGTTTCGGGCAGCAGGAAATAGGCGCCCGCGAAATTCAGGAACGCCAGAGCTGCCGCACCGTAGAAAGGCACGCGCGGGCCGAATTCGCCGAGAAAACCGCCAATGACCGGGCCAAGCACAAAGCCGACGCCGAAAGCCATGCCGATCAGACCGAAATTCTTCGCACGGTTCTCCTCGTTGCTGATATCGGCAATGTAGGCCGAACAGGTCGAAAAGCTTGCACCGCTGATGCCGGCAAGAATGCGGCCGACAAACAGCATCCAGTAGGAGCCGGCAATCGCGCAGATGAAATTGTCGATCGCGAAGGTCAGCACAGATGCAAGCAGTAGCGGCCGGCGGCCGAAACGATCACTCAGATTGCCGATCAACGGCGAAAACAGAAATTGCATGGCGGCATAGGCAAGCAGCAGCCACCCGCCCTCGGTTGCCGCCGTACTGACCGACGCGCCCGTCAGCTCTTCCAGGTATTTCGGCATGACCGGCATGATGATGGCAATGCCGATGACATCGAGGAAGAGAATAAGGAAAACGAGCAAAAGGCCTCGACGGGCGAATTTCTGATCGATCATGGAGATGCCTTCTGGCGGCTCCGCCTCGATGAAAGAGACAGAACGTGAACGAAAAACCGAAGCGTTCCCCATACATAAAGATTTTGACGGAAACAATCAGTGAACGCTTCAATCTTATTGATTTATTGACCGGTTTTTTTGATCTCCCGCATACAAGCGACTATCTGCCGCGCCCGCGCCGCTGCTCACGATTGAGGAAATCGACGAAGGCTCGAAGCGGGGCCGGCATGTGCCGCCTGCTCGCATAATAGAGAAACGGGCCGGAGAAAGCCGTATCCCATTCCTCAAGGATCGGCACCAAATCCCCGCTGTCAATCTGCGGCGCGAGGAACTCCTTGAATGTTCTGATGATGCCAAGCCCAGCCGCTGCCGCGCTGCGCTCGATATCGATCGAATTCGTTGCAACGACCATCGGCGGGGCGATGAAGATCGTCTCGCCGTCCTTTTCAAATTCCCACGGCATGGCTGAACCGCTCAGGAACCGATGGCGGATGCAGCGATGCTCGAGTATGTCGCGCGGATGCTGTGGCGTGCCGTTTGCAGCCAGATAGGCAGGTGCCGCGGCCGTGACATAATGCTGTTGCCGCGGTCCGATCGGCACGGCGATCATATCCTTTTCCAGCCTCTCGTCGTAACGGATACCGGCATCGTAGCCGGCCGCCACCACATCGATGAAACTGTCTTCGGCGACGATCTCGACGGATATTGCGGGATATTCCCTGAGGAAGCGGCTGATGATGTCAGGCATGACGACCATGGCGGCGACGATGGGCACGTTCAGCCGCAAAGTGCCGCCGACGCTGTCACGAAAGCTGTTGATATCGTCGAGCGCCACGGAGATCTCGCTCATGGCGGGCGTCAGGCGCTCCATCAGCCGCTCGCCTGCCTCCGTCGGCGTCACGCTTCGGGTCGTACGATTGAGCAGCCGAACCGCCAACCGCTCCTCCAGCCGTCGGACCGCCTCGCTCAGAGACGAGGCGGAAACACCGCGCTTGCGCGCCGCCTCGCGAAAGCTGCGCTCACGGGCAACGGCGGTGAAGGCAACCAGATCGGCCAGCGGCAAGTCGTCCATTGTGCGAAATTCCAAACAACCTGTTTCGATTTACCTAGATTATCGCACAAAGGTCGATGGAGTAAAACAGCATGGTGGAACCTCTTGAGACGAGAGCGCCGCAGGCCAAGGAGAGTAACGATGGAAAAGCACCAATTGGGAAAGACCGGGCCGCAGGTATCGGCTCTCGGTCTTGGCTGTATGGGAATGTCCGGCATGTACGGTCCCTCCGACAGAGCCGAGAGCATTGCGACGATTCACGCCGCGCTCGACACTGGAATCTGGAGGGTTATTTGAGGTCGCATGGGCGGTGCGGCGACTTCGGGCGACCTCATGTAAGCCGGATTGAACTA
>NZ_JAUQTZ010000089.1:0-25063 GCF_059803845.1 Rhizobium sp. UFLA01-1127
ATGTAGGAACAACCACCAAGCTAAATGCGGCATTGAGATCAGGTCGCTTGAAATGAAAATGCCCGCACAGGGCGGGCAAATCCTTCCTTGTTGAAAGCAAGCTGCTATCGCAGCACTTCCAGTCCTTTTCGTTCAACAATATCAAGGATCTTGATGGCCGTGCTGCTGGGTTTCTTCGTTCCCTGCTCCCATGCGGCAACCGTGATCTTCTTAACGTTGATGAACTGAGCAAACACGGCTTGGCTGACCTTGTTTGAGTTCCGGATTTTCTTGATTTCCTCGGGCGTATAGTCACGAAGAGGAGGAAGGCAGAGAGCGTCGAACTCCCGCATCGTCACATCATCCACAAAGCCGGCTTCGTGCAGTCGCGCAGCAGACTTATGAACGTTCTTAAGAATTCTGCTCATGGCACTGAACCTCCAGTATCTGTTTCAGTTCAATCATCTCAGCGAGCTTTTTGTCGTCAGCGAGCATGTAGAAATCACATAGCTTTCGAAGGGCTTCCTTTTCCTTCTTCGTGATATTGTCAGTCTCGTTCTTGGCGAAGCCGTGGACGAAAATAAGCCTGTCGCTCTGACGATGGCCAACGATAGTCCGATAACTTCCACGCTTGCCACGCCCTGGTGCCGCCACTCGCTTCTTGAGAAGAAAGCCGCCCAATCTGGCATCGACCAATCCAGCTTCGATCTCCTTTGCGGCATCACACAACATGGCATCCGTCACGTTGTACTCTCCGGCCCAGTCCTCGAACTCCAAGTCCTTCAAAACTCTCACTGGCAATTTATATATTACTCCGTGATATAGATGGCAAGCAAGATTTTGCAAAATCTCGCACCCGGAACGGCATCGACAACTGCAGCCACTGGTTGATATTTGTCGCCATACATAAATATTCCTTGAACATTTTCAATCCATGCCGACGCTGACCATGCCTTCCCGCGACACCCGGCGCTCTAGCTTCAGAACGGATTTGAACGGTGCCAGCGGTAATGGTCGCAGATGTGGCCGCTCCTCGGCAAAGGCTTCATTGACGACCCGCTGGGTCGTGGCATGCTTCCTTGGATTGGCGACGGTATCCAGCCAGTGCCGGAGCTGGGCGTTCAGATCATCGAGGTTGCGAAACGAACGGGCGAGGAAGAAGTCTTCGCGGATATAGCGGAAGGGTCTCTCGACCTTGCCCTTCGTCTTGGCCCGATAAGGTTTGCAGGCCTTCGGGTGGAAACCGTAGTGGCGTGCCAGGTCAATGAGAGCACGGTTATAGACGATGCCTTCTGTCTGGCCTTCGCCGATGACGGCGGTCTTCATCCGGTCGTAAAGCACTTCCC
Organism: Rhizobium sp. UFLA01-1127; assembly: GCF_059803845.1. Taxonomy (NCBI): domain Bacteria; kingdom Pseudomonadati; phylum Pseudomonadota; class Alphaproteobacteria; order Hyphomicrobiales; family Rhizobiaceae; genus Rhizobium; species Rhizobium sp. UFLA01-1127. The sequence goes on from NZ_JAUQTZ010000089.1 coordinate 1,326, forward strand.
GCGGGGCACCGCCGAGAGCCTCGAAGGCCGCGATGTGGCAACGCAGGACGGTCGGCAGGTTCTGATGCATGACAAAGCGCGCCCAGATGAGACGGCTATGACCCAGCACCATCGAGAACAGACAGACGATCCTCGGCGTCATCGGTTCGTCAGTGGAGACGACATGAAACTGGGCGAAATCGACCTGGGCCTGCTCACCAGGCGGCGTCTCGAAACGAACTTCAAAGCCCTGACTTGCAACGGGGCGTATATCGCGGAGAAAATCCGTCACAGCCGTGTAGCCGCCGGTATAGCCTCGCTCACGCAATTCTCGAAATAATCGACTGCCGGTCAGACCGGGGTAGGATTTTACCCGCTCCCGCAGGTAAGAAGCGAACGGGTCGATGACTGTCGCCCGAGGCTTTCTTGGACCATAGGCCGGAGCCTCAAGGCCTCGCTCTATGTATTTGCGCACCGTCTTGCGATCGATGCCAGTTTCTCTGGAAATAGCCGACACCGTCAGCCCCTGCTGATGCAGATCCAGGATCATGATCGTCTCCCTCAGCTTGATCACCAATATCCCCCTTCCGACCATCGGAAGGGGTATCGGCGATGACGCGCCGCCGGTCTTCCGGGGCGCGCCCCGGAAGACCGGCGGCCGCGGCACCTGGGGAAGATTCAAACGGCACTAATGGGAAGTATTGCTCCGGTACTGACAAGGGGTCGACGATCCATGCCGACGAGTACTTCAGTTACGACGACCTCCAAGGCCTGCAAGAGCTTAAGCGCGTAAACCACAGTAAGGAATATGAGACCAAGGACGGCGTGAACACCAATCACGTCGAGAGAGTTTCTTCTCCCGCATCCAGGGCGTATGTTGGCATCCATCACCGCTTCTCGGTGAAGTATTTCGACTGGTATGCGGCGGAAATCGCATGGTGCGAGGACAATCGCCGGGTCGATAACGGCACGCAGATGTGGAGCATGGTGCATTTCGCACTGTCGAGGAAGGCCTCGCGCAATCTGCGTGGCTACTGGGAGGGCAACAAGCCGCCCGATCTCGTCTGGGAGACGGTGTCAGTCCGGACAGGGCATGATCAGGCCGCGCTCTCCCAGAGGCGACGCTGGCCGTCGGCGACACCAGCATATCGTCCCCGGCCATCCTTGACGAGCTTGTCGAGGTCTCGCGACAGTACGTTGCCAATCTGGCCGAGCCGCGGATCATCTACGGTCAGCCGGATCTGCAGCGCGACCTGTTTTGCGCAGTCCGCAGTCGAAACCGGAGCCTCTGCATCTCTCAGAATGCGCAGGAGGGCTCCGCGCTTGTCGAGATCCTTGAGCAATGGTGTCACCGCGCTTGCAGGCACCTTCAGAGGCTTTCTCGAACAGATGCGAGCAGCGCCGTTGGGACGATAGCTCTCGTCGTAAACTTTCAGTACGGTGTCGAACGCGGCTCGCTGCTGCTCCAGGACCGCAATCTCGCCGCGAAGGGCATCGATCTTGGGCTCCAGCTCTTCGCGCTTCTTCTTCAGCTCCTCTACCAACTGCATCCGTAATCCCCTCTAAAAGCTACGCTTTCAGACTATCTGGTCATGGAATGAGTGCCTGGTGGTGGGGCCTACATAATTGCGTAAAATTGCTCTCTCGTTCTTTCCCTTAACATACGCCGATGGACAGATTGGACTGCATCCTTCAGAGAGGTTCGGCGTCTCGGCTTGAAAAAATCGCATTGCGACACATTTTTAGACTACAGAGCAATGCTCGTGGTCCAGCGGGACGAAGGATCCACAATCCTTAAGTTCCCCCGTAGCATAGTGGCTATGCGCTGTTCCTATGTTAAAACCGCAACCTGCTTCCCATTCAAGCTGGTCGGCGTCCGGCAAGTAGCTTTCGAGACAAGGCTGCTGGCGATGGAGGAGCGTGAATATGGCACAAGATGCAAATGAACCCGCAGGTTCGCCCTTCACTGCCGACGAACGAAAAAAGGTGTCCTCGGATTTAGCGATCAACAACACGCTCGGGGAACATTTTGGGATTTCGGCGCTCTCTGCCGAAGCTTGGCTTGCCGCCATTGTTGAAAACTCTGACGACGCGATCGTAAGCAAGACCGTCAACGGCATCATCACGAGTTGGAACAGAAGCGCCGAGCGACTTTTTGGATTTTCCGCCGCCGAGGCGGTGGGGCGTCACATCAGTATCATCATTCCAGATGATCGCCTGCATGAAGAAGATACCATCATCGATCACATTCGAAACGGCAGGCGGATCGAACATTTCGAGACGATGAGGCAGCATAAAGATGGAACGCTGCTCGATATTTCGCTGACGATTTCACCCGTCCGGGACAAGGATGGCGTAATTGTCGGCGCTTCGAAGATCGCCCGTGATATTTCGGATCGCAAGCGCATGGTGGAGCGACAGCGGCTGCTGCTGCGGGAAATGCATCATCGCATCAAAAATCTGTTCGCCATTGTTAGCGCATTGATTTCCATTAGTGAGCGGACCGTCGAAACAACGGGGGCATCGTTCGCCGACGATTTGCGTGCGCGGATCAGAGCACTCGCCGCCGCGCAGGATCTTGTGCTGAAAGAATCCGAAGGCAGTTCCGATGAGCATACCTCGACCAGTCTTTTTGGTCTCATTGAGGCCATCCTGTCGGCTCACCAGGACAAGGATGGCGCTCGAATCGTTGTTAGAGGGGAGGACGTTCGCGTGAACTGCACTGTGCTGACGTCGCTAGCTCTGCTTCTGCACGAATTCGCGACGAATGCGATAAAGTATGGCTCTCTTTCGGTAAACGGGGGGCGCGTCGAAATCGAGGTCGCGTGCAACGACGTGGTTGTGCTGACGTGGTCAGAAATCGATGGACCGCCCCCGCCGGTTTCCGAAGGCTCCGCAGGCTTCGGATCGGAGCTTGAACGCATGACAATCGCGTCATTGAGGGGATCGATCCATCGAGAATGGCGTTCCGATGGGCTGCGCATCATCGTTGAAATCCCTGATCACCATTCGCACGGTTAGCTGTAAATCCTGACTGGCGAGGATGCAGCAACGGCAATCCGGGGGCGGATGAGAGCCAGCAACCTTCGCAACAACAGGGCATCATATGCCCGCGCGCTCTTCAACCAAGCGACCGTAACGGGATCCTCAGGCTGATGCGCAAGCCCTCCGATCTCCAATCTCGGATAATCGAGCCATTGAGAGCGTCCAATGCGAGACGCTCCAGCCGTGAGCCGAAGCCAGTCGCTCCGCTCGGCGCCTGAATAGGGGGACCGCCAACCTCGGCCCAATGTAGCTCAAGTCCATCTTCGTCTTGAACCTCGACGTCGATGTGGCCACCTGAAGCCGACAGTGCGCCATATTTTATCGAGTTGGTGATCAGCTCGTGAAGGAGCAACGCGATTGATGTAAGCGCAACAGTGCCGACCGCAATGTCATTGCCTTTGACGGTGATGCGCTCACTCCTGTGGTCCTGGTGTGCCGCAAAAAGCGCTTGAATAAGGTTAAAAAGGCTGGCCGAACCGCTGGGTCGAGAGTCTTCGCCGGAGTTGCCCAAAACGAGGTTGTGGGCAACAGAAAGAGCTCTGATGCGCGCGCGCAGGTCATCGGCAAGGGCGCGAGCGTTCGTGGTTGTTCGTTCGCTCAAGGACACGAGCGAATTCATAACTGCAAACAGGTTCTTCACCCGGTGGTTCATTTCTCGCAACAGAAGATCTTGCCGCTCAATCAGCCGCTTCCGCTCCGAGATGTCCCGTACGATCTTGGAAGCTCCGACAATTACGCCATCCTTGTCCCGGACGGGTGAAATCGTCAGCGAAATCTCCACAAGCGTCCCATCTTTGCGGCACCTCACCGTCTCATAATGCTCAATGCGCTCGCCAGCCCGAATGGAGGCGATTATGGCTGCTTCCTCGTCCAATAGATCGGGAGGCACGATAATCGTGATGGGCTGTCCGATTGCCTCGACAGCCAGAAAACCGAACAGCCGCTCCGCGCTCTTATTCCAACTCGTAATGACGCCATCGACGGATTTGCTGATAATGGCATCCTCCGAGCTTTCGACGATAGCGGCAAGCCACGCGTCAGCCGATAGGGAGAGGGCGGCCGAATGAGCATCTTTGCGTTCGTGTGACAATTGCTTCTCCTGTCTCTGGCGCTGTCGAAGATTGCGAGAATCAATTCGCCTTTCCGTCTCTCCGATGGACCGCCTTTCAACTCCTTGGAACGATCGGAGCAAGCGCCCTTACTAGTCCGCTATATAATGAATACCGAGCCGAGAAAGTTTCAACGTTGATGATGTCTCTGGCGGGCGCCGGTAGAGTCTCCGGCTGGCATTGCGATTATCCATTCAGAACGCGCAACCCCATAGCGTAGCACTCGGAACTTTTCTATTGATGAGATGTTCTAACGCTCAACAGCGCCGCCGCCTGCCGGACCGACGATATCCGGCAAACTGCACAATGAGCCTCTCCGGGACCTCCATGCAAATTCTTGTGGTTGAAGACGAAGCCCTCATCGCCCTTGATATGGAATATGTGCTGCGTTCGTCCGGCTATGACGTTGCAGGGCCAGTCGGCAATAGCGAGAATGCATCCCGGATGGGAGCCAACGTCGATATCGCCCTTGTCGATGTTCATCTCAGCGATGGTGAGACAGGTCCATCGTTAGCCGCACATCTTGCGCAGGTGCACGGTGTCACGGTCATATTCGCAACAGCCAATCCGGAAATCGTCGCCGCGGATCCGCACGCGATCGGGGTACTTGTGAAGCCTGTCTTTGCTTCGGATCTCCTTAGCACAATAGAGTATGCCATCGCCCTTCGCAGGGGCGTGCCCGTCGCGGCGCCCGCCTGCCTGATACGGCTTCAGCCATAGCGTTCCCGCCACCGGCGCTGCACCACAGCGCCGTCACCGCAGGCTGTCGCCGCGAAAATCCTGGCCGCCATCAACGGTCCGTACCGCATGCGCCAACCGGCCGGCGGCAATGCGACGCTTCTCAGCCGCTTGCGCAGATTCATGCCGGCGAACGCAGTCGATAAGAGTTTGCGCAAGACATTCGGCTTCGGCAAGTGAAGGGCGCGCTTTCGGGCGTTGCCGAAACCACCAGGTGTCATCGCCTTTGGCATCGCTTGGCTCCGCACCTTCGCCGACAACCGGCGGCAAATGGCTGATGCTGATATATTTTGCGAGGTGTCGCGACACCTCGCTGCCAACGACCCATCGAGTGTTACAAAGGGCGCTCATGTCGAATTTCGAATGACCAATTTACCAGGCAACGTGACGGTTTCGGCTTCAACGGTTCCGAGGATCATGGCAATGATCGCCCGAACCATTTCGTGTCGGGGCTGTTCATAGGTGGTGAGGCTGTAGCCGTGCGACCCACCGAGTTCGTGATTGTCGAAGCCGACGACACCAGTCATAACAACACCGTCTGGAAGCCGATCTATACCGGGGATCTTAATCGTACCTTCCATGATAAATTCCTCACCCCATCGAGCAGCGCCCGCGAATGCCCTAATTTATGCGCAAAGCGCATAAATCACATGTTCAAATCTCGTTTGTGGCCGAATTCAAAAGCAACGTAAGCTTTCCCCATTAGAAAATGAAAGCTCATCAACGAGCTCAGGGGATCGAATTTGACCAACTCAGCGCCACTGGACGTGAAAGCGCTTGTGATCGTGCCACACCGAAAAATCGGCACGAAGATCATGGCGGCAGTCTGCATTGTCCTACTCCTTCTGTTGGCGAGAGCTTTTTGGAAGGGCGATATCGCCTGGGAATATGTCGGACAGAACCTATTCACCAGAGCCGTTATGGCGGGCGTCGGCAACACGATCATCATGACGTTTTGCGCGATGATCACGGGCATTGCTCTCGGGGTCTTGGCAGCGATCATGCGCATGTCGGACAACCCGGTTCTCCGCAGCATCTCGGTAGGCTATATCTGGCTGTTTCGGGGCACCCCGGCGCTGCTGCAGTTGCTCTTGTGGTTCAACCTCGCCCTGATTTTCCCGGCGATCGGCATTCCGGGATTGTGGTCGATCCGGACCGTCGATGTCATGACGCCCTTCGTGGCGGCGCTTCTCGGCCTTGGCATCCAGCAGGGCGCGTATACGGCCGAAGTCGTGCGCGCCGGCCTTCTGTCGATCGACAAAGGTCAGATGGAAGCGGCGCAATCGATTGGCATGACGAAGCTGCGCGCAACGCTGAAGATCGTGCTGCCGCAGGCCATGCGCGTCATCGTTCCGCCGATCGGCAATGAAACCATCGGCATGGTCAAGCTGACGTCGCTCGCCAGCGTCATCCAGTATTCCGAAGTGCTGAAAAACGTCGAGGACATCTATTATGTCAACTCGCGCGTCATCGAACTACTGATCGTCGCCGCCATCTGGTACATGATCGTCGTCACCGTGCTCAGCATCGCGCAGATCTATATCGAGCGGCATTTCTCCAAGGGATGGGGCAGACGCGATGTGAGCGCCCAGCAGACCGCCAATCAGGCTCTCGTTGGGGAGGTCAGCTGATGGACGCGATCATCAAGGCACACGGGCTGCAGAAGTATTTCGGCACGTTTCACGTCCTGAAGGACATCAATTTCGAGATCAGGAAGGGTGAAGTCGTCTGCATCATCGGGCCTTCCGGCTCGGGAAAGAGCACCTTTCTGCGCTGCATCAACCAGCTGGAGCAGATTGATGCCGGCTATGTCACGGTCGAGGATGAAATCGCTGGCTATCGCCGCGAGGGCAACCGGCTCTTTCCTCTGCGGGATCGGGAGATCGCCCGCCAGCGGCAGGCCGTCGGCATGGTCTTCCAGAAATTCCATCTCTTCCCGCATCGCACGGTGCTCCAGAATATCATCGAAGGCCCGGTCGGGGTGCAGAAGCGGCCGAAGCAGGAGTGCATCGCAGAGGCGCACATTCTCCTGCAGCGCGTGGGCCTCGCCGACAAGGCCGGCGCCTATCCAGGTGAATTGTCCGGCGGCCAGCAGCAGCGCATCGCGATTGCTCGCGCGCTCGCCATGAAGCCGCAGGCCATGCTCTTTGACGAACCGACCTCGGCACTTGATCCCGAGCTTGTCGGTGAAGTCCTTGGCGTCATGAAGGAGCTTGCCGCTTCCGGCACGACGATGATCGTCGTCACGCACGAGATCGGCTTCTGCCGCGAGGTCGCCGACCGTGTCGTCTTCATGGATGCCGGCATGATCGTCGAGACCGGGACGCCGGGCGACATATTGGAGAACCCCAGGAATCCCAGAGTGAAGAACTTCATCTCTGCGGTGCTTTAACAAGAAAAACCCTGAAGAAAGATCATCAGAGGAGAATTGCATGAAACTCATTCGTCTCGCCGTTTCTGCGGCCCTTCTTTCGCTCGCGGCGACTGCCGCTTCCGCGGATTCGAGTCTGAACCTGCTGAAGGACGGCGAACTCCGCATCATGACCAACCCGATCTATCCGCCGATGGAATTCGTCAATCCGGATACCGGCACGATCGATGGTTTCGATGTCGATCTGGCGAATGCTATCGCCAAGAAGCTTAACCTCACGACCGTCTTCGTGACCTCGGCTTTCCAGGAATTGCAGAGCGGCCTTCAAACCGGCCGCGCCGACATGATCATTTCCGGCATGAGCGACAACGTGAAGCGTCAGGCCGCCATGGACTTCGTCGACTACATCACCAGCGGCCCGATCCTTTTCACGGTCAATGCCAATGCCGGAACCTACAAGCACGCGAGCGATCTCTGCGGCAAGACGGTCGCCGGAAGCCGCAGCACCTCCTTCGGTGACAACGTCAAGGCTTGGAGTGCTGAAAATTGCGAAGGCAAAGGCAAGCCTGCCATCAAGTTCGAGGGAACCGCGGATTCGAACGCTGCCCGTCTCGGCATGAAGCAGGGCCGCTACGATGCGGTCGTGCAGGGCATTGAAACGATCGCCTACCAGATGCGCGTCGAACCCAACACCTATACGCTCGTCGGCGAGCCGCTGCTTAGCAACGACACGTTCGGTATTGGCTTCAAGAAGGACCATATCGCGCTCCGCGATGCGGTTGCCGGCGCTCTCGACGCGCTGATCAAGGACGGCACCTACGATGAGATCCTCAAGAAGTGGGGCCTTGTCCACAATGCCGTTCCGAAGGCCGTCATCAACGGCGTCAAGTAACGTTTGAGGAGGCGCCGCTGTAACGGCGGCGCCTCCTTTTCCCGTGCAGGCAATCATCGGCCGGGGCGCTTCGCGCCCGCGGATGAATTGCTGCGACCCAAAACACCCCGAAACGCATGCAGAGTCCCATGATTGCGAAGAGTGCAACCAAATCCGCGAAGCCAAGCCTGTGGCCGGAAGGCCGACGATCGGCTGTGGCGCTCGCATTCGATGTGGATGGTCCGACGGGCGATGCCATGCTCGATGGCTCGCTGCTCTCCAACCCACGCTATTTCACGCAAGGTGCCTATGGCCCGTGGCGGGCGCTGCCACGGCTTCTCGATCTTCTCAGCGAATACGGGTTGAAGGCGACATTCTTCGTGCCAACCTGGGTAGTCGAGCACTGGCCGTTGCAATGCGAACGCATCCTTCGCGATGCCCATGAGATCGCCTATCACGGTCATTATCACGAGGTCTTCATCGATTGCAGCAGCCAGCAGCAGCTGGATATCATGAAGCGTTCCCGGGATATTTTCCGAAGCCGAATGGGTGTGACGCCGGTCGGCTTTCGCACGCCGTCGGGTGACTGGAGCGACGAGACGGCGCAATTGTTGCATGAGTTTGGCGTGATCTATTCCAGCTCGATGCGCGGTGACGACCGGCCTTATTTTCACACGACCTCCCAAGGTCGCGGCCTGGTCGAGATCCCAGGGCGGTGGGATATCGATGATTATACCGCGCTTGCCTACAGCGAGGATCCGGATTTCCCCATCGGTCTCGACCGCATTTCGGGTTACGCAGACGTCCAGCGCAACTGGATCGCCGAGTTCGAGGGCTACCATCGCGAAGGGCTCTGCTGGACGACGATCTTGCATCCGAAGGTCTGCGCCAAGCCCGGCCGGCTTGCGATCCTCGAAGGGCTCTTCAAAGCGATCACCGCCCATGGCGACAGCGTCTGGGTAACGCGCTGCGCCGAAATCGCAAAATGGTGGATCGCACAACATCCGGAGAATGCCGCATGACCAGTACGGCTTCCGAATGCACCTGGCCGCAGGGTAAGACATGTGCGGCAATCGTCTCCGTGATCTTTGACGATGGGCTTGATGCTGTCGTCCAGGCACCTGATCTGATAGGGCGCAGCAAGAGCTTTTCCGTCTGGCAATATGGCGCCACGCGCGGCGTCGAGCGTCTTTGCCATGCCTTTGCCGATGCCGGCATTTCCACGAGCTGGTTCGTGCCCGGGATCGTCGCGGAGAGCCACGAAGAGTTGCTGCGCGATGTCGTGTCCCCGCGTCACGAGATCGAGAGCCATGGCTGGAATTTCGAGTGCTACGACGCCATGCCGGCAACCGAAGCCGTCGATCTCCTGAAGCGCAGCCGCGAGAGGTTGAACGCCATCGCCTCGAATGAGGTTTCCGGCTTCCGCCTTCCAGCCGGCAACTGGCCACGCCGCTTCGACCGCCTGCTCGTCGAGGCCGGGTATGGATGGTCGGCATCGTTGAACGGTGACGATGTGCCCTACAGTCATGCCTCGTCACTGGTGGAGATCCCGGTTCATTACGAACTCGAGGACCGACCCTATTTCCAGTTCAATTTCACCCCGGCCTTCCCGAAGGGGCAAAGCCGCATTCCGTCCTATGAGGCGGTGCTCGGCAGCTGGATCGCCGAATTCGATGCCTACCGCAAATACGGCCTCTGCTACGTCATCCAGCTTCGCCCGGAATGGACCGGCACGCCAGGCCGGATCGCGCTCGTCGAAGCCTTGCTTGCCCATATTACGAGCTTCGACGACGTGTGGCTGACGACGGCTGGAGACGTAGCCCGCTGGCACGCCGGCAATGGCACGACCGCACCCGGCGATCACCCGATCAATGTCTATGAAGCCTATGTCGATGAGGAGCGGGCCGGTGAGCGATAATCCGACACAGGCACTGGCCGAGCTTGTCTGCTCGACAAATTATGAGGCTTTTCCGGCTGACACCATCCACAAGGCGAAGCTTCATATTCTCGACACGCTGGGTGCTGCGATTGCCGGGTCTGCATCCCGCGAAACCGATGCCGTCGTCGCTATGCTCGGCATCCAGTCTGGCACCGGACACTCACCGATATGGGGCCTACCCATCGCCTCGGACGCCAGGACGTCGGCTTTCGTCAACGGTGTTTCTGCCCACGCCTACGAGCTTGATGACAGCGGCGGCTGCGATCATTCCGGCGCCGTCGTCCTTCCTTCCGTGCTTGCCGCGCTCGGCGACCATTGTCAGCCGTTAAGTGGCCGCGAACTACTCCGTGGCGTGCTGCTTGGCTATGAAGTCGGCCGGCGCGTGCTAGAAGCGGTTGGCGGCTATGAAGAGCACAATGGCCTCGGCTGGCATTCGACGGGAACCTGCGGCGCGTTTGGCGCTGCTGCCGCCGTCGGCAGCGTGATGAACCTCAATGTGAATACCATGGCTTCCGCTCTTGGCTCGGCCTGCTCATTCGCTGGCGGCACCTGGGCCTTCATCCACAATGGCAGTTCAACCAAGAAGCTTCATGCCGGCCGCGCGGCCGAAGGCGGCTTTATGGCTGCCTATCTCGCCAGGGAGGGGCTCGAAGGTCCGGACCGTGTTTTCGACGCGGAGCGCTGGGGCAGCTTCTTTGCAACCTTCGGAGCTGGAAAGAGCGATCCTCAGGCGCTCGTCCGAGACTTCGGAGATTATTGGCGACTCAATCGCTGCTCCATCAAGCCGTATGCCACCTGCCGTGGCACGCATGCTGGGATCGATGCATTGGACCTGATGCTGCAGCGTCATGGCCTTGCAGCCGCCGATATCGTTGCCATCGAGATCGACATCAGCGGTTTTCAATATGGCATGTGCGGCGGCAAGATCATCCAATCCCGCGCGCAAGCTCAGATGAGTCTGCCCTATGCGCTCGCGGCGCGGCTGCATTACGGCAAGGTCTTTCTGGCCGAGCTTGAGGAAGCGGCGTGGTCGGCAGCCGAGATCGGCTTATTGATGGATCGCATTATGGTGCGCATCGATCCGGCGATGAAGGATGAGGACGAGCCGGCGATCACTATCGTGACGACGACTGGTGCCCGGCATCGGCTCGTCGTCGAATTTCCGCTCGGGGGTCCGCAGAACCCGCTGAGCGATGAACGATTGATCGGCAAATATGCCGCGCTCGCCGGCATGGTTCTGCCCGCATCAAGGGTCGACGCTCTCAGGGACTATGTTCTCGACCTCGAAAACCAGACAGACGCCCGCAGCCTGATTGCGCTGCTTCAATAGAAGGTGCCCAGGGGAGGGCTGCATTCGTTCAAAAGGGAAGACCGCGATGAGAAATCAGAAAGAAGCCACATGGTCGCCGCTGTTCAAGGAGGCCGTTTCCAGGGATTTCGAGAGCTTTCACGAGTGTCTTGAGCAGGACAAGCGCATCGCCATGCACGACGTCGCCGGATCGAAGATCCACGCTGAGATGCTTGCCCGCGCGGGCATTCTGACTGCCGAGGATAACGAGCAGATCCAGATCGGCCTCGACCAGGTGGCAGAAGAAATGCGCTCCGGTACCTTCGAATGGAAGGCGGAGCTCGAAGATGTTCATACCAATGTCGAGAACCGATTGATCGCACTGATCGGGGACGCCGGCAAGAAGCTGCATACCGCCAGATCGCGCAACGATCAGGTCGCGACCGATATCCGCCTCTATGCCCGCGAGCAGCTGGATCTTTTGGCCGATGATTTGAAAACGTTGATTGGTGCCTTTGTCGATCTTGCCGAACAGCATGCCGATGCGATCATGCCGGGCTTCACCCATCTGCAGGTGGCGCAGCCAGTCACCTTCGGCCATCATCTGATGGCTTATGTCGAAATGTTCCTGCGCGATTTCGATCGTGTCGGCGCAGCGCGCGAACGGCTCAACGTTTCTCCACTGGGTGCTGCGGCGCTCGCCGGCACCGGCTATCCGATCGATCCCGAATACAGTGCCTCTAAGCTTGGCTTTGCCGCATCCTTTGCCAATTCGCTCGATGCTGTTTCCGATCGTGATTATGTTGTTGATATCTGCAGCGCCGGTTCGATCATCATGGGACATCTGTCGCGCTTCAGCGAGGAAGTCATTCTCTGGTGCACGCCGATGTTCGATTTCATCGAGGTCGGCGATCAGTTCTGCACCGGTTCCTCGATCATGCCGCAGAAGCGCAATCCGGATCTTGCGGAGCTGGTGCGCGGCAAGGCTGCCCGCGTCATGGGCAATCTCGCCTTTTCGGCCGCGCTCATGAAAAGTCAGCCGCTTGCCTTCAACAAGGACCAGCAGGAATCGAAACCGCCCCTCACCGACACGCTTGAAACAGTCCGCGCCGCAGTCCGCGTCACGGCGCAGATGATCCCAACGGTCACGGTGAAGCATGCCAAGATGCTTGCCGCCGCCAATCAGGGTTACTCGACGGCAACTGACCTTGCCGATTATCTCGTTCGCGCAGGCCTGCCGTTCCGCGATGCGCACCACGCGGTTGCCGCGATCGTCGGTGCTGCTCGCGACAAGGCCCTCCCGACGCTTTCGGAGCTTTCGCTCGCCGACATGCAGGCCTTTGCGCCGATCATCCGCGAGGATGTCTTCGAGGTGCTGACCGTCGAGGGCTCGGTCGCCAGCCGTGATCACAAGGGCGGCACAGCGCCGCGAAGGGTCCGGCAAGCCATCAAGACGGCGCGCCGGGCGATTGCCTGAGAACCGTCGGTTGCCATTCCATCCACATGCTTTAATGCTTGCTGTTCGAGACAGCAGCAAAAGCCGGGTAGGGAATGGAGCCGAGGTTCGATAACAACAGATTGCCGCCGCTGCAGACGCTGCAGACCTTTTCCGTCGTCGCGGAAACGGGCAGTTTCACGGCGGCGGCGGCCGAGCTCAATCTCAGCCAAAGTGCGATCAGCCGGCAGGTGCAGCAGCTTGAACATTACTTCGGCTGCAGCCTGTTCGAGCGCCATACTCGCAAGGTAGTGCTGACGGAGCGGGGCATGGCGCTGATCCCGATCGTCGACGGACTGCTGGCCTCGCTGAAGACCTCGTTCGAGGCGACGCGGACGACGGTGCGCTCGTTGACCATCCGCATGCCGCCGACCTTCGCGCGCAAATGGTTCCTGCCGCGCCTGCCGGATCTCCACAGCCATCATGAAGATCTGAATATCAATATCGACACCGCCTGGTTTCTGAGGCCTACTTTTTCGGTCGGCGATATCGACATGCTGATCACCTACGGCAATGGCAACTGGCCCGGCATGGATGTGCTGCCGCTATTGCGGGAGCAATTGACGCCGATGTGCTCGCCGCATTTTTTATCGAAACTCGGCGATCCGCCTGCGGTCACGAATTTGCAGAACTGCGTTCTGCTGCATTCCAACCCGCGTCACAGCGACTGGACCCTCTGGTTGCAGGCCGAAGGCGCCTATTCGTTCCAGGCTGCCCGTCATCAAGTCTTCGACACGCAGGATTTCGCGATGACCGCTGCTGCGAGCGGCTATGGCGTGACGATGGGCGATCTTGCCTTTTCGCGCCAGGATCTGGAAAGCGGTGAGCTGGTCGCTCCATTCGAGCGGATCATCGACAGCGGCTACGGTTACTATGCACTCTGGCCGGCCCGCCCCGAAGCGCGCCAGAAAGTGCGCGCCTTTTCGGATTGGCTCGGATACGCCTGCAGCGGAAGTCCTTGATGGACGAAAGCGACCGCATCAAGCGCCGATGGCACGTTATGGAAAAGCCTCGGACGGCGGAATCCTCTGAGGCAAAGTGGGCGCTATAAAGCTGCGTAAAGTAAAGTTGCTGTCTCGCTGAAGTCAGCGGTAGGTTGTATATGTGCCACGGTAATCATCGTCAAAGCGTGCAGCCTATTTTCTGTGCCTGCACCTTAGCTTCGTGGACTACGCAACACGAAACATTGCCTCTTGAAGCATCAGCTCGCTCCTCCAATATGATTTGCAGGCGAAGATCAGTGTGGCATCGAAAGGAGGAAAAAATGCCGCTCAACGATGTTCCATGGACCCGGCCGGTGACGGTCCGGCTCCAATGCGGATTGGAGCGCACTTTTACGGGCATCTATGATGCGCTGGACTTTCTCGAAAACGAATGGCCTTTGCGGCACGGTAAGCGCCATGACCGGGCAGTAAAGACCTGCCGTCGCGCGCTCAATGGAATCGTACCCTCCATCATTGCGCGCGAGGCTTTCGTGGTCGCTTGTCTCGAGGCGGGGATGTCGGCCGTTATGGCGCCGTCGCAGACAGTATCGAAATGGCCGCCGGTCCGGGCACCACGGATAGCGTCTATGTAGAGGCGCTGTCTTTGGGCTCGCCTCATCTAAAGGCGTCCTTTCCGGCATCTCCCGATTCGCCAGGGTTTTATGCTCGTGTGGAGCCCCCGGCCATACCAAGCGCAGTTCTCCAACAAATCTTTCGGAACGCGGAGTGTTTGGTCGCCGTTGTTGTCTCTTCCCAGAACCGGCAAAGTGCGTCCTTCTCAGCTCGCGCTGCGTTTATTTCTTGGTACGAGAGGAAGCGTCTGTCCACGGTCATGACCTTCGAAGTTGGGCGATCGTGCTCAATCGAACACGAGCTGAACCTTGAGCGTCCGCTCCGGATGCCGCTCTATGAGGTCGAAGGCGGCGCGCGCATCCCTGGCGTCGAAACTCTGGGTGATCATTGCCTCTGGCCGAAGTGCACCCGATTCTAGCCAAGTCACAACCTCCGGAATGAAACGGCGGTTGAGGCGTGAGCCGACCAGCGCCAATTCCTTGCGAACGATTTCCTGCTGGCTGATGTTGCACGGTGCCGGCGAAAAGCCAAGCAGGCCGATGCGGCCGGCCGGAGCCGCGACGCGGCAAGCCTCTTCCAACAGGCTCGGAATGCCGGCGCCGTCGATCACCACCGAAGGGCCGAGACCGTCGAGTTCCGGCGCCACCATTTCGGCAACCGACTGCTCACGGGAATGGATGACGACGTCGGCGCCGAATTCCTTCGCACGCTCCAGGCGGTCGGCGTCGATATCGGCGATGATGCAGCGAGCGCCGCGCATCTTGCCGACTTGCAGTACGGTGATACCGACCGTACCGGCGCCGTAGATCAGAACAACGTCATCCTTGGCGCACTCCGTCCGCCACAGGACGTTTGCGGCGACGGCAAGCGGTTCTGCAAGCGCTGCAGCATCGAGTCCCAGCTTTGGGGATACCTTGACTGCGTTGGCCTCGGGCACGACCGCAACGGAGCGAAAGCCGCCATCGCGATGGACGCCGATCACCTGGAGCTTCGCGCAGACATTTGGACGACCGGTGCGGCAGGGATGGCAGGTGCCGCAGGAGATCACCGGATCGGCGACGACATGGTCGCCGACGGCGAGTGAGGAGACACCGGCACCGAGCGCCTCGATCACGCCTGCGAATTCGTGGCCTATCACGCGAGGATAGGCTACGAAGGGGTTCGAGCCATGCAGGATGTGCATGTCCGAGCCGCAAATGCCGGCACGCTGCACGCGGATGGCCACTTCACCGGGGCCGGGTTGCGGTGCCTGCCTGTCGTCGACGACAAGGTTATGCGGCTTACGAACGGAAATCGTCACCATTGTCTTTATCCTCTTGCAAGTCGTGGCATTCGCGTGGCGTCATGCTGCACGCAGGGCAGCCGCCAGTCGGCTGTCGACACGCATACGCCAAGTGTCGGCGCTGATGAGGGGGGCGGGAAACAAGCCGGCGATATCGAAGAATGGTGCCGAGCCGGCCGATGCGGCAAGAGCGGCCGCTGATTTAAGGTCGGACGAGCGCGGATCGTCTAGGTGTTCGGTCGTGATCACGTAGGCCAGCCATAGCGCCACGACGTCCGCAAAATCCGCGGCATCGCCGCCGGCCGCCAGCCGCTCCATCGCGGGCGCGAAAATGCGCTGCGGCATCTTCTGCGTACCGTCCACGGCGATCTGGGCGGTCCGATGCGCGATGGCGGGGTTCGAAAATCGGGCCACGAGTTCTTCGCGATAGGAGGCGAGGTCGATCTGCGGCACCGCGTCGAGTGTCGGCAAGACCGCCTCCATGTGGCGCCGGACCCGTTCGACATGCACCGGGATTGCCATGACGTCGCGAACATAGTCCAGCCCGTTCAACTGGCCGAGATAGGCGATCAGCGAATGAGAGCCGTTGAGCAGCCGGAGCTTCATCTTCTCATAGGCATGGACATCCTTAACGAAGATCGCGCCGCCGGCTTCCCAGGCAGGGCGGCCGGCGACAAAATCATCCTCGATCACCCATTGGGTGAAGGGTTCGGTTGCGAGCGCCAGGCGATCTTCCGCGCCGATGAGCGACGCGGCGAGCGCACGCGTCGCGTCCGTCGCTGCTGGCACGATCCGGTCGACCATGCTGGACGGAAAGCGGATTTCCCGCTCGATCCAGGCCGCCAGCTCGGGATCGCGGCGTTCGGCCATTTCTGCGACCAGACGGTGGACGATGTTTCCGTTGCCGGGGAGGTTGTCGCAGCACAGAATGGTCAGCGGGTCGCGGCCGAGTGTCATGCGGCGGGCAAGCGCTTCAACGAGAATGCCGATCACGCCGACGGGCTCCTGACGATGCTCCAAGTCGTGGGCGATGGCGGCATGCGACATGTCTAGCCCACCGGACATTGGATCGATACCGTAAGCTTTTTCGCTCACCGTCAGGGTGACAATGCGGGTGCTGTTGTCGGAAAGCCGCTGGAGCAGGCGTTCGCGCTCCTCGGTCGCGGCAATGGCATCGACGATGGAGCCGACGATGCGCGCCCGGTCACCATCCGCGCCGCGGGTGACGACGCTGTAGCGGCAGTCCTGCGCCTTGAGATCAGCGACGATGTCAACCGACCTCAGGCTCGCACCGGCGATGCCCCAATCGCCATACCGGGCATCGATAGCCTTATCCGTGTAGATCGCCTGATGGGCGCGATGGAAGGCGCCAATGCCGATGTGGACGATGCCGACCTTGAGCGCCGCGGGATCGAAGGACGGGTGCTCGACGCTCGAGGGGAGGGAGGTGTTCTTGCCGAGGCGGTTCATCGCTCAATTCATTCCAAAAACAGGATGCGACAGTGTCTGCTCGATGCCGCGCAGTTCGGCAAGGCCCTTGAGCCGACCGATGGCGGGATAGCCGGGCTGGGCGCCACGGGTCAGATCGTCCAGGATTTCCTGACCGTGGTCCGGGCGCATGAATATCTGATGATCGGCGCGGCCCTCTACCTTGCGGCGTCGTTCCTCGCTCACCAGCGCGGCGACGACTGCAATCATGTCGGTGTTGCCGTCGAGATGGTGGTCCTCGAAGAAGGAGCAGGGGAAGCCTTCGGTCTCACGGCGGACATTGCGCAGATGCGCGAAATGGATGCGCGGCGCGAGACGTTTCACCATCGTGGGCAGATCGTTGTCGGGGCGGGCGCCGAGCGATCCCGTGCAGAAGGTCACGCCATTGGCGTTGCGATCAACGGCGTCGAGAACCCTCACGTAATCCTGTTCGGTCGAGAGGATGCGCGGCAGGCCCAGAAGGGGCCAGGGCGGATCGTCGCCATGTGCACAAAGACGCATGCCGAGTTCCTCCGCAACCGGTACGACTTCGGAGAGGAAATCGATGAGGTTGCCGCGCAGCGCATCGGCGCCGATCCCGTCATAGCGCGACAGCGCGGTACGCAGTTCGGCAATGCTGTAGCCGTCAGACGAGCCCGGAAGACCGGCGCCGATATTGCGGGAAAGGGCGACGATCTTCTCCTGTGGCATGCTGGCGAAGCGCTCCCTTGCGGCTTCGATCAGCGGAGTCGGATAGTCCTTCGCCGCGCCGGGCCGCTGCAGCACATGAATGTCGAAAGCGATGAAATCAACGAGATCGAAGCGCATGGCGCGGGCGCCATCGGCAGTTTCCCAGCGCAGGTCCGTGCGGGTCCAGTCGAGCACCGGCATGAAGTTGTAGCATACCGTGAAGATGCCGGCCTTGGCCAGCTGGCGCAGGCTTTCTTTCCAGGCCTCGATATGGGCCTTCCAATCACCGGTCATGGTCTTGATGCTTTCGGAGACGGGAATGCTTTCGACGAGTTCCCATTCCAGGCCGCCGGCGCGGACTTCGTCCTGCCGCTTGCGGATTTCCTTGAACGTCCATGCGCTTCCGGTCGGCACATGATGTAAGGCGCTGAC
Organism: Rhizobium sp. UFLA01-1127; assembly: GCF_059803845.1. Taxonomy (NCBI): domain Bacteria; kingdom Pseudomonadati; phylum Pseudomonadota; class Alphaproteobacteria; order Hyphomicrobiales; family Rhizobiaceae; genus Rhizobium; species Rhizobium sp. UFLA01-1127. Next base: position 19,588 of record NZ_JAUQTZ010000089.1, read on the forward strand.
GATACCCTGAGCCCCGGCCTGGGCGGCATCGGACACGCTTACCTTGTCGATCGGACCGAACCAGCGCCAAATATGTCTCATGCTTGTCTTCCTTATATGGACCAGGCTCAAGCCAGGGCCGCAGCGGTGTTCGATTGACCGTTCGCGGCAAAGGCCGCGACGGCGCGAAGAGGGGAGCCCGAGCCGCCTGCGAGCGGCAACGGCAGGGTGATCAGGAACGAAAAGGCCGGCAGGTCTCCGAGGCGGGCGAAGTTCTCGCCGATGAGGACGCCCGCGCCGAGCAGCAGCTTATGGGCCGGGAAATCCGTGCTGCCGAAACAGTCGAGCGACAGGCAGTCCGAGCCTGCTATTCGGATACCGCGGTTAAGCAGGTATTCGCACGCCTCGTGCGACAGGCCGGGCCAGTCGCTCAGGAAGTGCGGATGGTCCGCCGGATTGTACCAGAAGCGATCCCAGCCGAAGTGGAAAAACACCGCATCGCCGGCGGCGATTTCGCCCTGGACGGCTTCGAATGCCTTGATCCGCTCGACGCTGACGGCCTCCCTTGGACTGCAGTCACGCGCGTCGATCTTCGCCATGCGTCCGAAAAAGGTCTGCAGATGAACGGCGTCGATCCCGGCGCCGCCTTTGACGAAATGCAGCGGCGCATCAAAATGCGTGCCGGTATGCTCGCTCATGCCCAGAGAATGGTTGCAGGCAAGATCGCCGCGATCATAGCTTTCGATCACTTCCTTGCAAAAGAAGGGATGCGTCGGCCATACGGGGATCTGCGGCGTCAACGCGTGGGTGAGATCCACAAGTGTCATGTTGCGTCTGAACGCATTTTGCAGGGTGGCGACGTCCATGTCACGCGGCCTTCGGTTTCGGGACGAGCGCGACGATGAGGATGATCAGCGCGCCGGTGAGGACGAAGCGCACGCCGGCCTGCATCTGGAAGGTGTTGAGCATCGTGGCCATGAGGTTGAAGAACAGTGCCGCACCCCAGATGCCGACTGCGTTGGCCTGGCCGCCGGCGACGCTGGTGCCGCCAAGGACCACGACCGCGATTGCTTCCAGCAAATAAGTATCGCCCATATTGAGCGCCGCGCCGCCTGAAAAGCCCGCAAGCAGGAAGCCGGTGAGGGCTGCGGTCACGCCGCAGAACATATAGGCGATCAATCGGACGCGCATGACCGGAACACCGGCGAGGCGTGCCGCCCGTTCGCTCTGCCCGACCGCCAGCAGCCGCCGGCCCCAGACGCTGCGGGCCAGAATAACGGCGACGGCGATTGTCAGGACGATCGCCGCGATCGGCATGATCCGCATTCCCGCGACCGACCAGAAGGTGAAGGCAGAAAGGGCCGCCGGAGGCTTCAAGGTCGCTTCGCCGCCGAGATTGAAGGCGAGCGACTGAAAAACGAAGCTCCAGGCGAGCGTCGCGATGATCGGTGGCAGGCGCAGCATCGTGATTGCTAGGAAGTTTGCCGCACCCGCCAGTGCTCCGACCAAAAGCGTGACCAGAAGACCCGGAAGGATCATGTCGTTGCTGCCGCTCATGACGGACATCGATAAATAAGCCGACAGGGTCAACACGGATGGCGTGGACAGATCGATGTTTCCAGGGCCAGACGCGATCACGATCATCTGACCGGTGCCGACAACAACGCTGAAGGCAGCAAAGACGAGCGCTGAAGAAAGGGTCGGTACCGCGCTTGCAAAACCGGAATAGGCGATGATCGCGATCCACATGATAAGCGCGACAATGAAGCCATAGGTCCAGGGTTTCAAAGAGAAGCCACTCATGATTTGTCTTCCGCGAGAAGGATGCGTCCGGCTAGCACCAGGAAGAGGATGCCGCCCTGTGCGCCGATCTGCCATGTCGGCGGCACTCGCAGGAAGCTCAGGAGTGAACCGGCAAGTGCAAGCGTCAGTGCACCGATGACCGTTCCGACCGGAGAGACGATGCCACCTGTGAAAGAACCACCACCGAGGATGACGGCGCCGACACCGAGGAGGGTGTAGGCCGGTGCAACATTCGGGTCGCCGGAGGTTGTCAGGCCGGTCAGGGTGATGCCGGCAATGAGTCCGAGCAGGCCGGCAGCGGCATAGACGGCGGCGCGAATCATGGTGATCGACCAGCCGGCGCGCTGGATGGCGCGTGGGTTACCGCCTGCACCCCTCAGCACTGCCCCGTATGACGATTGGCTGATGACGAAATGACCGATGAGGGCGGCGGCAATGGCAAGCAGCACCGGCAAAGGCAGGAGCGGCGGCCGCCAGGCCATGAAGCCGGACAACCATGCGGGAGCAGCGCCACCCGGAGCGGGCAGGATGATGATCGCAACGCCAAGCCAGATGAACGACATGCCGAGCGTCACGATGATCGACGGCAACTGCCGCAGATGGATGATGAGGCCGACGCCGGCATAGACGAAGATGCTTCCGATATAAATCGCGATTGCGAGCATCGGGGCCGTGTCGAGATAGAGCGCCGTGACGCAGGTGACGAAGCCGACGAAGGAGCCGATCGACAGGTCGATGTCGCCGAGCATGATGACGAGCATCTGTGCCAGCGCTGCAAACATCAGCGGCACGGCCAGCTTGAACAGCAGCGTGAAGCCGAAATAGCTCATCGCTGCCGGGCGAATCCAGAAGATCACGGTGAGCATGACGACGAGCGCGATGGCCGGAAGGCCGACCTGCAAGGCGGGCGCGAGCCGCTTTGCAAGATTGCGCTTCTGCCTGCGATAGACGAATTCAGCCATCCGCGCCTCCGAACGATGCTTCGAGGATGCGGTTGTGATCGATCTTGTCGCCGGCGATTTCGGCGATGGCGCGACCTTCGCGGAAAACGTAGAGACGGTCGCAATTCCTCAGCTCTTCGAATTCGGTCGTGTACCAGATGAAGATCCGGCCGCGCTTGGCCTCGTCACGAATGAGCTGGTAGACTTCCTGCTTGGTGCCGACATCGACGCCGCGCATCGGGTCATCGAGCAGGATGACCTGGCCGTCAGACGCGAGCGCGCGGGCAAACAGCACTTTCTGCTGGTTGCCGCCGCTGAGCGACAGGATCGGCGTATCGATCGACGGTGCCTTGACCTTGAGGCGCTGCGACCAGGTCTGCGCGAGCGCACGTGCGGCGGATGGCGACACGAAGCCACCCTTCTGAAGCCCGTTAAGGCTGCGAAGCGTCAGGTTGTCGGCGATCGACCAAAGCGGCATGACGCCTTCGACGCTACGGTCTCCGGCGACAAAGGCGACGGGCACCTCGCGGGTAGTGGCATAAATGGCCCGCAGGCGTTCGCGCTGCCCGTGACCATCGAGACCGGCGAAACCGATAATGTCACCGGGAGCCGCCTTGATCGGCAGATCCGCGCGATCGATACCGGCATGGTTTACGGTCAGGACCTGGCTCGCATTGCGCGTGGGGGCGGCCTGCTCATGCGGCGCTTCGATATTGCCCATCATCCCGACCAAATCGGAGCGCGTCAGGCCGGCCGTTGAGCGGTCTCCGACGATCTCCCCATCCATCATCACCACAACACGGTCGCAGACGGCCAGGATTTCGTTGAGGCGGTGGGTGATGAGAATACAGGCGACGCCACGCCTCGATGCCGTCTTGATATAGGCGAGCAACTGCTCTGCCGGCTTATGCCCGAGAGCCGAGGTGGGCTCGTCAAGGATGACACAGCGCACCTTGTCTTCCGTTTCGGTGAAGGCGCGGGCAATCTCGACCATCTGCCGCTCGCCGATCGAAAGGTCGGCGATCTTGGTATCCACATCGATTCCATGGCCTGGAAAAATATCGTCCAAAGCCTTGGTGATCAGCCTGCGCGCCTTGTGGCGCCAGCCGAAGCCGCGCAGGCTGCGATGGATGATGCGCGCATTTTCCGCGGCGGAAAGATTGGTGCAGAGCGATAGCTCCTGAAAGATGCACCGCAAGCCGCCGGCTTGCGCTTCGGCGGTTCCCCAGTGATCCACCGCCTGACCGCTATAAACGAATCTCCCTTCCGTTCGCTGGATCGCGCCGGAGATGACGTTCATCAGGGTCGACTTGCCGGCACCGTTATGGCCGACCAGTCCGAGGACTTCGCCCGGGGCAAGACGGAAATCGACACCGACGAGCGCGTGGACCGCGCCGAAGCTCTTGCGTATACCGCGGGCCTCGATAAGGAGGCCCGCGGCAGTATCCACGGCGGCTTGGGAGGGCTGCATTGCTGGTTGCCCTACTTCGGAGCCGGAACCATGGGCAGCGGTTCCTTCTTGACGTTGGCGTCGATAATCTTGGCGACGAGATCCTGCGGGTAATCGGCATTGGCGACGCCACCTTCCGGAACCGTCTTCAGCCAGGCGTCGAGATCTTGCTGCTGGATCTGCAGGAGGGGCACCTCGACGAATTTCGGAACGTCCTTCCCCGCAAGGATTTGTTGTGCGACCCAGAAGGCGACCTGTGAGACGGAGGGCGTTGCGCCGAGAGAGAAGGTCTCATAGCCGGTTGCATCACGTTCCTGCTTCCAGAGCGCCAGCTCGTCCTGGCGGTTGCCCATGATGATGATCGGAAGCTTGCGGCCCGCAGCCTTAAAGGCCTGTGCTGCGCCATAACCATCGCCGCCCTGTGTCAGAACGCCGTCGATCTTCGGCAATGACGGAAGAATGCCGGACACTTCTTTCTGAGCCACGGTCGCGGTCCATTGACCATAGACCTCGCCAACCCTCTTGTAGTTCGCATGGGCCGCCAAAGCCTTCGTCACGCCTTCATTCAGCCGTTTGTCGAATCCGTCACCCGCCATTCCCCGGATTTCAAGGATATTGGCGGGCTTGTCTCCGAGCCTGCTCGCCATGTAATCGAGCTCAGCCTTGGCGTAAGAGTCCAGATTGTAATCAACCACGTATGCGCAGGGTTCGGTGACGCCGCTTGCGAAGGCGACAACTACGATGCCGGCGTTGCAAGCGTCCTTGATCGCCCCGTTCAGTGCGGTGTCCGAGCCGGCAAGCACAATAATGGCGTCATAACCCTGCAGGATGAGGTTCTGTATCTGCGATGCCTGCTCGGTGACTGAATTATTGGAGCTGACGACGGTCGTGCCGGCGATCTTGCCGTCGGCCTTCGCCTTGGCGCCCATCGTCTCGAAGCTTTTGATCATCACCTGGCGGAATGAGTTGCCGGCGTAAGAATTGCTGAAGGCGATCTTCTTGCCGCTGGTGTCGCCGGTCGCCACCCCTTCCTGCGCCATCGCAGTGCCGCAAAAGATCACGCTGGCAAGCAGTGTTGCAGTCGCAGTCTTGTGTAAACTCCATTTCATGGTTTCATCCTCCCTGGATCACTTCAGACGGTCGTCGGCGCTCGCGGTCCTTGTCTCGGACGGGATATCAGGCAAAACCATTCACATGGATGCGGTTGCTCTCGTCGCGCCTGATATCGAAAATACATACTACCATGGTAGTGTGTCAATTGCGCTTGTGGATTATTATCGAATAATGTGCGATGGCCATATTG
>NZ_JAUQTZ010000008.1:0-80166 GCF_059803845.1 Rhizobium sp. UFLA01-1127
ATCACCTATCCGCCGCCACCGCCGAAGATCCAGGCGATCGCAGCCCAGAAACGACAAGAAAAAGCAAAAGAGCTGACACCGGAAGAACGGCGTGCCGCCGAAGCTTCCGCCTTCAAGTCGGCAACGCGCCGACAGGTTGGCCTGCTCATCGTCGGCGGCCTGCTCATGGCGCTTATCGGCGCCTATGCGCCGTCGGCCTTCATGGGCCATTTCATCGTCTTCGCGCTTGCCTGCTTCGTCGGCTTCCAAGTCATTTGGGGTGTCAGCCATTCGTTGCATACACCGCTAATGGCGGTGACCAACGCGATTTCCGGGATCATCATCATCGGTGCACTGCTGCAGGTCACAGCGGGCGGCTGGCTGGTGACAGCCCTTGCCGCCGTTTCGGTGGCGATCGCTACCATCAACATCGTCGGCGGCTTCATGGTCACCCGGCGCATGTTGAACATGTTCCAAAAGTCTTGACGCCGGCCCCGGGGATCAGAATCATGTCTATCGGTATCCAGACCGCGGCCTACATCGCCGCATCCGTTCTCTTCATCCTTTCGCTCGGCGGCCTTTCCGGTCAGGAAAGCGCCAAGCGCGCCGTATGGTACGGCATCGTCGGCATGGCAATAGCCATACTCGCGACCATCCTCGGGCCGGGCGTCGGGCTTTCCGTCGTCCTGCTGATCATGCTCGTCGTCGGCGCTGTCGTCGGCACGTTGCTGGCGCAACGCGTCGAAATGACCGGAATGCCGCAGCTCGTGGCAGCGCTACACTCCTTCGTGGGGCTTGCTGCCGTGCTAATCGGCCTCAACTCCGACATGACGGCGCATGAGTTCGCCACCAATGCGGAAAAGATCATCCATGAAGCGGAAATCTTCCTCGGCGTGTTCATCGGTGCGGTGACCTTCACCGGCTCGATCATCGCCTATGGCAAGCTTTCCGGCCTCATCGGCGGCAAGGCACTCATCCTGTCCGGCCGGCACATGTTCAACATCCTGATGGTGCTCGTGTCGCTTGCGCTGATGATCATGTACATGAATGGCGCGGGTTCATGGTCGCTCTACTTGATGACGCTGATCGCCTTTGTCATCGGCGCTCATCTCGTTATGGCCATCGGCGGCGCCGATATGCCGGTCGTCGTTTCGATGCTCAACTCCTATTCCGGCTGGGCGGCGGCGGCGACGGGATTCCTCCTCGGTAACGACCTCTTGATCGTAACCGGAGCGCTCGTCGGCTCGTCAGGCGCGATTCTCTCCTACATCATGTGCAAGGCAATGAACCGCCAGTTCCTGTCGGTCATTCTCGGCGGCTTCGGCAATGCCTCCGGCCCGGCGATGGAAGTCGTTGGCGAGCAGGTTGCCATCGATGCCGAAGGCGTTGCCGCAGCGCTCAACGACGCCGACTCGGTCATCATCGTTCCAGGCTACGGCATGGCGGTCGCGCAGGCTCAAAGTGCGGTTTCGGAACTCACCCGCAAGCTGCGCGCAGCCGGCAAGAACGTGCGCTTTGCGATCCATCCGGTTGCCGGCCGCCTGCCTGGCCACATGAACGTCCTGCTCGCGGAAGCTAAGGTGCCCTACGACATCGTGTTGGAGATGGACGAGATCAACGACGATTTCCACGAGACCGATGTCGTCATCGTCATCGGCTCGAACGACATCGTCAATCCGGCCGCACAGGAAGATCCGAATTCACCGATCGCGGGCATGCCTGTCCTCGAGGTCTGGAAGGCCAAGCAGGTTTTCGTCTCCAAGCGTGGCCAGGGAACCGGCTATTCCGGGATCGAGAACCCGCTGTTCTACAAGGAAAACACCCGCATGTATTACGGCGACGCCAAAGAGTCGGTCAACGGCCTGCTTCCGAAGCTGGCGTGAAAGCTTGAGCGCCGCTTTCAACTGAAGAAATACTCTCAAAGAGACGCATTCCTCGGCAGCCATAAGACCTTCACCGGCAGGCTGCCGTTGCGCGTTCTGGATAGTTCATTCAGAGGTCGCCCGACCACATCAGCGCGCGATAGCTTGTGGAGACCGGCACGTCCACATGCAGCCAAAGCCGCTCCAGTGGTTTGCGCCAAGTCGCGAGATCGCCTGCAAATAAATGAGCGGAAATGGTAACGCCCATGGCAATGAGTGCCATGGGCGCGGACGGGCCTTAATTGATTGCTTTCTTCAGCTCGACATTCAGCGGTGAAAGATCTGACTGGCTGGAAGGCGCTAACCGTGATTTTGGATCGCCGCTCACCGTATGATCCTCGAGATCCGCCCCTGATGCGAGACGATCTGCTGCTATTCTTCGGGGGCAATGCGAACGACGATTCCACTGAGGGTCTCGTCAAAGGGGATCTGACAGGAAAGTCGCGAGTTCTCTTGGCGGTAGTCGGAGCCCTCCAGCAACTCACTCTCATCGATCGAGGGCGCTGCCAGGCTTGCGGTCTCTGGCAATTCCTCAACGTAGAGGTGGCAGGTAGCACAGGAAAGACACCCGCCACACATTGCAAGCAGCTCATCAAAGCCCGCGTTTCGGATATTCTCCATCAGCGAAGCGCCCACTCTCCCCTCGAAACTGTGCAGCTCTCCGTCCCGCGTACGCACTGAAATCATAGACATTTTTTCCTCCACTTTCATTCCGGGCCTCGAATGCCTCACAGCACTTCGAGGCTAAGTTCCTTGAGTTGTTTCGATGTGTCTGCGAGCGCGTCGCGGTCGATCCTCGCTGAGCTATCGACAAGCTTTCGTCCTTGCACGTAGTCGCGGGATGCATTGACGCAATCGAGGGCCAGCACTGCCCCGTCCTTCAGGTAGATAACGCTGAAGGTCCGGCTGGCGGGATTACCCCGTGTCACCACGCTGTCAAAGCCGTAGTTGAGACCAACTGTCTGCATCCTCAAATCATATTGATTGGACCAGAACCAGGGCGTCGCATCGTAAGGCTTGAGTTCGCCGCAGATCGCCTTGGCGGCGGTCGTCGCCTGATCCGTCGCGTTCTGCACGGATTCAATGCGAATGCCAGGGCCGTGTCGCAGCCGAGCACAGTCTCCGATACAGTAAATGTCCGGCAGGGAGGTCTGGCAAAACTCGTTGACATCCACACCGTTTGCGCCTTCCGCGCCCGCCTCGATCAGCGGGCCGGCCGAAGGGACAATGCCGATCCCGACCACGACGATATCGGCTGGGATCTTCTCGCCGGTCGCGAGCACCACATTCTTGACGCGGCCATTGGAGCCCTCCAGAGAGCTGACACCGCAGTTGAGGCGGACGTCTACGCCATGTGCGCGATGCTCGGCCTCGTAGAACCTCGATACCGGCTCCCCGGCTACGCGAGCGAGTACGCGATCGAGCGCCTCGACCAAAGTGACCTCTTTGCCGATCTCTCGGAACACCGCTGCCGCTTCGAGACCGACATAGCCGCCGCCGACGATCACGATCCTTTCGGCGCCGGGAAGGACTTCGACGAGCGCGTCGCAATCCGCCTTGTTGCGGATATAGCAGATTCCGGCCAGCTCGCTGCCGGGGCAGGAAAGCTTCCTCGGCTCGCCACCGGCGGCCCAAACGAGCTTGCCATAGGATATGCGTTCGCCAAGGTCCGTGGCGACGACATGGGCTGCGGCATCGACGGTGGTTACACGCCTGCCCAGCATCAGTTCCACCTGTCGCGAGGCCCAGAAATCGTGCGGCCTAAGATGCATCCTTTCGAAGGATTTCTTGCCTGCGAGATATTCCTTCGATAGCGAAGGGCGGTCGTAGGGGACTTCCGGCTCGGCGCCGATCAGCGCAATGGTCCCACCGAACCCGGACTGCCTGAGCGCCGCCGCTGTCTGTGAGCCGCCGTGCCCGCCGCCGACGATGACGCAGTCGAAGAAGCGATTGTTGTCCTCCCGCGTCATTGTCATGACTTTCTTTCAGCGCCGATGAGGACGAAGCACATGATCGCGGGCTTGTCGCCCTTGTTGCGCCAGGCATGGCGCGTGCCGCATTGGACGACGACGTCGCCCTGCTTCAGCAGCGTTTCGGCGCCGTCATCGAGTTCGAGCCAGACCTCGCCATCGAGGACAATGTCGTAATCCACTGTGTTGGTGGTGTGCATACCGGGTGTGTCGGGCTCGAACGCCTGGATCAGGCCGGGGATATGCACCGCCTGTTCTTCAAAGGCGGCCGCCGGATCGACGGTCGCGAACACAGAGTCCGGCGGGAAGACGACGATCATCAGCTTCGTCTCACCCGGTTCGGGGGTGATCAGGATTTGCGGCGGCGCCTGCTCCGCATGACCCTGCGGAAGGCTGGGTTTCGCCGAAGTTGCATAAAGGACCGAGGTAAGGTGGCCCGGCACAGAAGCGTACGCGTGGGCATTGGGTGCGGGGCCGTCGCTGATGAACACCGACTTGCCGTTGCTAATCCCTGTGACGACACGCCGGGGTATGCGCAGTTCCGTTGCCCTATTCATAGATCAGGCCCTTCGCCTCAAGCTGCGGACGCATGTTGTTAATGTCGAGGCTTAGTTGGCCCGACTCGTAGAGACCGCGCTTCTCGTCTTCCATTTTCTGGCGTTTGCGCGCTTTTTCGAGGACCATCGCGGCCTCGTCGCGCTTGACCACACAGACGCCGTCGTCATCGGCGACGATGACATCGCCTGGCTCGATATAGGCTCCGGCACAGACCACGGGGACCTGAACGTTTGCCAACGTCTCCTTGACGGTGCCCTGGGCCGATATCGCCTTGGACCAGACGGGGAAGTTCATGGACCTTAGGTCGGCGACATCGCGTACGCCGGCATCGATCACGAGTCCCAGAATTCCGCGAGCCTTGCACGATGTCGCGAGAAGATCGCCGAAATATCCGTCCGTGCATGGCGAGGTCGGTGTGACGACCAGGATATCGCCGGGCTGCGCGACCTCGAGGGCGACATGGATCATCCAGTTGTCACCCGGAGGTACCTCGCATGTGAGCGCCGTGCCGCCGATGCGCGCGCCCTCGATCACGGGGCGCAGATGCGGAGCCAGCAATCCCTTGCGGCCCTGCGCTTCATGGACTGTGGCGACACCGAGCTTGCCCAGGGCTTCGCATATCTCGCGGTCTGTCCGCGATGTGTTGGTCATTACCTTCATTGGGAGCCTCCCGAGATGCAATCAAACGTATTTCAACCAGCCGACCGCGCCCTGGAGGAAGCTGCGCTCGAACACGCCTGCGGCGCTCGATCTGGCTGCTTCGTCAAGCAGGTTGGCGCGGATCATCAAGTCGACCGTGGCATTCATCGCAGCTTGCGGAATGGAAAGATCGCCGGGCCACATGCCCATGTCACGCATGTAGTGAAGGCCGCGTGAGGCGAGTTCGGTGTCGTCTTTCGTGGTAATTCGCTGGAAAATCGGAAGCGTGATGTCGTCGCGGCTCGGGTCGTTTGTTATCGCATAAGCCTCGAACAGCGCCTTGAGGAAACGGCCGACCACATCGCGGTTGCTGTCCAACCAGCTTTTGCGGCCGATGACAGCGGCAAAGACGATCTCGGGGATGACATCGTTGATCTCGCCGATCAGGTTGTAGCCTTCGCGTTCGGCCAGGAAATTCCATGGCGCGGGTTGCGGGGCGCAGGCAATTTCCCCCGCCTGCAGCGCTTCCCAGCGCTTGGTGTGGATGCCGGCAAGTTCGAACTCGTAGTCGTCCGGATACCGCAGGCCTTCCTTGGACAGCAGCATTTGAGTGTAGATCGCCGTGCCCTCTGTCAGTGACGAGGTGCCGACCTTTTTGCCCTTGACGTCCTTGATCGTCTTGACCGAAGGCTGAGCGACGAGCGACATCGGCAGGCGATTGGAATTCGAGGCGATGACCCTGAGCTCGCCGCCTTTGACGAAGTTCGAGACGGCACCTTCAGGTGGCGTTATAGCGAGATCGGCCTCGCCTTCGACAACAGCGGTGGTCGCCTTGTCGACAGTGCCCATCTTCTTATATTCGATCACCAGCCCGTGCTTGGCGAAAATTCCTTGCTCTTCGGCCACGAAGACCGGGAGCCAGTTGAACCCTTGCGCCCCGCCTGCGAGGCTTAGATGTTGGCTGGAAGCCATATGATTTTCTCCCTGATATTCGCCAGAGCGGTCAGCGTTTCAGGGAAACGCTTTCCCGCTCTATCCCTTTGTTTTGACGCATTCCGGACGGAAAACCGCTGCGCACTTTTCCTGAAATCGCTCTGGGCTTCAAAGTCCGCGCCCGCGCAGCCTTTCGTCCAAAAGCGGATAGACCCGTCGCGCGTTACCTTCGAAGACCGCCTGCCTCTGATGATCGTCGAGGGCGAGATGGTCGATGTATCTTTTGGTGTCGTCGAACGGGTGCCCGGTCTCCGGATCGGTCGCCTTCACAGCGCCGAGCAGCTCGGAGCCGAACAGGATGTTCTTGGTGTCGACGACGCGGAAGAGCGTATCGATGCCCGCCTGGTGATAGACGCAGGTGTCAAAGAACACATTGTTCATAAGGTGCGTGTCGAGGCCCGGCTTTTCGAGCATGATCGACAGGCCGCGATAGCGGCCCCAGTGATACGGCGCAGCCCCGCCTCCGTGCGGTATGATGAGCTTGAGCTCCGGATGGCGCTCGAACAGGTCTCCCTGAATCAACTGCATGAACACCGCCGTATCCGCGTTGATGTAGTGTGCGCCCGTCATGTGAAGGCAGCGCTCACAGGAACTTGAAACATGGATCATTGCGGGGACCCTGAGGGCGACCATGGCCTCCCACATGGGATCCCACCATGGATCGTAGATCGGTGGCGCACTCCAACGCCCGCCTGATGGGTCGGGGTTGAGATTGCATCCGACGAAACCGTTTTCGACGCAGCGCTCCAACTCCTCGATGACATCAGACAGGTCGCCATCGACTGTCTGGGGAAGCTGGCAAACTGCCGCGAAATTATCTGGGAACATGTCAACGATCCGACCAACGTTGTCGTTCGATAGGCGCGACCACTCCTTGGCGACCGACAGCCCCGGTACATGGTGTCCCATGCCGGAAGCACGGGGGCTGAGCAGCGTCACATGCGAGCCGCGCTCGCGCTGAATTTTAAGCTGGTTCGCCTCAATGATGTCGTGCAACTGCTTATCGGGGATTCCCGGATAGGCGGGGAGCTCGGAAGACTTTCCTTCCGCATAGGCGACTTGCGCCGCGCGGAAGGCGTGGTGCTCCGGCGGTTCGGTCGTGAAGTGGCCGTGGCAATCGATGATCAGCGACATCACGCATTCCACTTCGCGGGGAGGTCGGATATGCCACGGAACCGCCAGCCTTTGCCCTTGATCTCCCGCGACGGATCGAGACGAAGATCGGGCAACTGCCGGAACACCTCGGTAAGCGCAATCTCGCCCATCGCACGGGACAGGAAGTGGCCGGAACAGAAGTGCGGACGGAAACCGAACGACAGGTGCTGCTTCTTCTTGCGGAACATGTCGAAGCGGTCGGCATCTTCGAAACGCGTCTCGTCGCGGTTGGCCGACCCCATGACGATGGCGACGGATGAGCCCTCAGGGATGACCGTGCCGGCGATCTCGAAATCTTGCTTGGCGATGCGGGGCGTTACGCCGATCGGGGCGATCCAGCGCAGACCCTCGTCGAAGGCGCGCATCGCATTTTGCTGCGGCTGCTCCGCCATAAGCTTCGCCTGGTCGGGATTAGAAAGAAGCCCCGTGCAGGCATTCGCCGCTGCATGGCCTGGCTCCTGGAGGCCGCCCAGGATGATGACGCGCATGGTCGGAGAAATCTCCTCCCAGCTTCGAACCTCGCCCTTTGGCATGCCGCCATACATGACATGGCTGAGCAGCGAGTGGTTGGCCTTCGACAGGCACGCCTGGTAAAGATCGCCCATCTGCTTGTCGATGTCGGCAAGCGCGTCGTCCAGTCGCTTCCATATGGCCGGATCATTGCTGACGTTCTGCAGGCCTAGCGCCATCGCGTGAAACCACTCCACGAGGGTTTCGTTTGGCGTCTCCGTTAGGCCGATGACATCGCCAATGCACCGCACCGAGATCGGCTCGAAGAGTTCCGTCGTCAGGTTCGCTTCACCATTCTTCTTGATGGAGTCGATGTAACGCTGCACGACCGGGCGTGTCAGACCTTCGACGAACGAGCGCACGCGTTCCTGCGTGAGATTCTCGTCGATACCCTGGCGGAGGCACTGATGATCCTCGCCAGACATGGTCAGGACGTTCGGCATGCCCATGACGCGGGCTTCCGGACGGTCCGCCGAGCCCGACGGTCCGAACACCTTGTCGTTGCCGCCGATCGTCCGGCAGTCGTCGAACCGCGTAATGAAATATTCTTTCGTCCCTTCGAAGAAGGCCACAGGCTCCTCCGCGCGTAGCCTCGCGTAGACGGGATAGGGGTCCCTATAGAGATTTTCGCCCGTCAGTTCGGTGTTCGTTCCCGTCATTGAATTCCTCCCTCACCCTGCTTCGCAAGGTTTTCGCCAATCCCGCCGCCATGTTCTCCAACCCGACGGCATGCATTCTCAGGACGTTCCTTTGGAGCAATCGCCACGCGATTGATGCTTGACATACCGAAACGTCTTCGGATACTGATAGGTATCCAAAGCGGGATTGGCTGTCAACAAGAGAAATGGACAGGCCGTGGAGAGACCGCTTCGGAAGGGAGGAAATCAGTGAGCAACAGCAGCATCGCCGAGGTGCGCCTTGTGCTTGAGGCGCGGGATGTCTCCGTGCAATTTGGCGGCGTCAAGGCCCTAACCAACGTGTCGGTTTCCGTGAAGGCAGGAGAAATCTGTGGCTTGATCGGGCCGAACGGCGCAGGCAAATCGACCTTTCTCAACGCGGCGACCCGGCTTGTTAATTACACGAGCGGATCGATCATGCTGGGCGGTCAGCCGCTCGAGGGCGTCGCTTCGCGCGAGATGATCGGAATGGGCATCGCGAGGACCTTCCAGAACCTTGGTATCTATGCCTCGATGACCGTTCTGGAGAATGTCATGCTCGGGGCACATCATCAGTTTGGCGGCAAATTCGCTCAAGCGATCTTCGCTCCATCCCGAGCAAGGGCTGTGGAGCGGTCCGCGCGCGAAAAGGCAATGGCGGTGCTTGAAGAGGTCGGCATGGCCGAGCTCGCCCGGCGCACCGCCGGGTCGCTTCCCTATCCCCTGCAGAAGCGCATGGAGATTGCTCGCGCGCTTGCTGCCGAACCTAAAATTCTGTTGCTTGACGAACCTGCCGGCGGTCTGACGCACGGCGAAGTCCACGAATTCGGGTCGCTCGTCGACAGTATCAGACGCAAACGGAACCTCTCGATTCTTCTCATCGAGCATCACATGGGCTTAGTCATGAGCCTTTGTGACCGGATCGTTGTGTTGCACCTGGGCCGCAACTTGGCTGAAGGTACCCCTTCCGAAATCAAGTCCAACGACGCGGTGATTGCCGCCTACCTCGGGAAGGCCGCATGACGCTGGATCTCAAGAATCTCTCCGTATTCTACGGCAAGACGCAGGCGCTGTTCGACTGTTCGTTCTCAGTGGGCGAAGGCGAGTTTGTCGCCCTGCTCGGCTCCAATGGGGCCGGGAAGACGACGCTGCTGCGCGCCGTGTCGGGACTGCTCCCCTTCAAGGGCTCGGTTGCCTTTGCTGGAAAAGCGCTCGACAAGATCGTGGCGCAGAAGCGCCTCGCGCTCGGTATCGCGCATATACCCCAAGGACGAGGGACTTTCTCCGAGTTTACGGTCGATGAAAACCTGTCGCTCGGAGCGACGATCGTGTCCAACCGATCCCAAGTGAGGGAGGACAAGGAACGCTGGTACGAGACATTCCCGCGTCTGCGCGAACGGCGCAACCAGCTTGCGGGAAACCTTAGTGGCGGAGAACAGCAGATGCTGGCTGTGGCACGCGCGCTCATGTCCCGACCGAAGCTTCTGATGTGCGACGAGCCATCGCTCGGGCTCGCCCCTTCGATCACCCAGGAAATCCTGGCGATTTTCAAGACGCTCAACAAGGATCACGGCATGACGCTGCTCGTGGTCGAGCAGAATGTCGACATCACCCTTCAATATGCCGACCGGGCCTTCGTTATCGAGGCCGGCCAGATCGTCGCGAGCGGTGCGGCAAAGGAGCTGATCGACAACGAAGACATCAAGAAATCTTACCTGGGAGTTGCCTGATGAGCCTCTTCTTCCAGCTCGTCGTCAGCGGCCTGACCACGGGCGCAATTTACGCGGCGCTGGCCCTGGCGCTCGTCCTCATCTTCAGGGCAACCAACGTCGTCAACTTCGGCCAGGGGGAGATGGCGACTTTTTCCGCCTATGTCGCCTGGCAGTTGATGCAATGGGGTGCGCCGCTCTGGCTCGCCGTCCTCGCGAGCCTCATTGTGGCGTTTGCTATTGGGATTGTAACTTTCCGCTTGATTATCCGGCCGATGATGAGCGCTCCGGTGGAGGCAATCGTCGTTATCACCCTTGGTATCCTCGTTCTCTTCCAAGCCGCGTGCATGTGGATGTGGGGCGCCGAACAGCTCTCGTTCCCAAGCCTTTTCCCTGACGGCGGCTTCAATATCGGTGGGGTTCGCGTGCTCTCTTCCGCCATCGGCACGCTGACGATCCTTCTCGTTATTGCTTCAGCAATGGGCTTCATTTTCCGGTTCACCAGGCTTGGACTGTCGATGCGCGCGGCAGCTTTCGACCACGCTCGAAGCGTGCTTGTCGGCGTCAATGTCGAACGAATGCTGATGTTGGGATGGGGCTTTGCCGCTGTCATCGGGGCGCTTGCCGCCATCCTCATTGCCCCCCGACTGTTCCTCAGCCCGACGATGATGACGCCTATCCTCTTTTATGGGCTCGCTGCAGCGACGCTCGGCGGCTGGGACAGTCCGCTTGGCGCCATCGTCGGCGGCCTCGCCGTCGGCGTCGCCGAAAGCTTAGGTGCCAGCTACCTCTCATTCATCGGCGCCGACATGCGCATCGCAGTGCCGATCGCCCTCACCCTGGTCATCCTGCTTGTGAAGCCCGTTGGCCTGTTCGGTTCCTATAAGGTGACAAAGCTATGAATGATGGATTTCGCGCGGCCGCTCTCAAGTTCGGTCTCTTCGCGATCGTCGCGATCCTGATCCCGGTCTTCGCGCCGGGATACGCGCTGCAGCAGGTGGCGATTGCCATCGCCTATGCCATTGCCATCCTTGGTTTGAACCTGCTGATGGGGTTCGCCGGGCAGATTTGCCTCGCACAGGGAACACTGTTCGGTGTCGGCGCTTACGTTACCGCGATCCTCAACGCCACCTACGGCGTCTCGCCGCTCGTGACGCTGCCTGCCTCAGCCGCGGTGGCAGCCGCGATTGGGCTGGTCATCGGCCTTCCAGCACTCAGGCTTCAGGGCTTGCAACTGGCCATCGTTACATTCGGCATTGCGGCCGCGTTCCCGCAACTGCTGCTCAAGATGAAAAGCCTGACCGGCGGCGTATCGGGGCTTTCGATCGACGCCCCCGAAGCTCCGAGTTTCTTCTCGGATCGCCCCGAACTGTGGCTCTATATCATATCGCTTATATGCGCGGGTGTCGGTGCCCTGCTCGTCTCGCTGATGCTCTTCGGCGAAAACGGGCGCGCGCTTAGGGCACAGCGGGACAATCCACAAATTGCTCAGGCGCTCGGCATCAACCTGACACGCACCCGTCTTTGGGCATTTGCCGCAAGTTCGGCGCTCGCGGGACTCGGCGGTGGCGTGTTCGGTATCATCAGCGGTTTCATCAGCCCGGAGTCGTTCCTGGCAATCCTGTCCATCAACATCGTGATCGGCAGCATTGTCGGCGGCGCCACCAGTATCGTCGGAGCGTTTCTCGGCGGTCTCTTCATGGTCTTCGTCCCGACTTGGGCATCTGACATCAACCTGAGCCTCGGCAACCTGATCTACGGCCTCGCGCTGATCCTGATCATGATGGTCGCGCGCAATGGGGTCACTGGCTTCATCGAAAAATGGCTCTCGATGACTTTTCGGAGGATGGCGAGTAGCCGACGCCAAATTGAAACAAGGGAGGAACTGATATGAGATTTATCTCTGTACTGAAAGGATGCACGATGCCGCTGGCCGTCGCGGCACTGCTCGCGGCAAGCAATGCCAATGCAGCGGAACCGTCGCCGGGCGTCACCGACGACACCATTAAGATTGGCGTCACGGGACCGCTGACTGGACCGGTCGCTATCGTTGGCGGTGTCGCCGAAGGAATCCGCGCACGCGTCGAACAGGCCAACGCCGAAGGTGGCGTCAAGATGGGCGATGGCAAGACCCGCAAGATCGATCTCGTCATCGAAGACGATGGCCTTGATCCCCAGCGCACTTTGGCGAATGTCCGCAAGATGGTCGAGAAAGATCAGGTATTTGCTCTCGTGGGCACGGCCGCGACGCCAAACAACCTGGCGATCGGCCGCTATATCACGCAGAAGAAAGTGCCGAACGTTTTCATGTATTCCGGTGTCATCTCGCTGAACGCACCCGAATGGGAGGTTGGCTTCGTACCGTCGTTTTCAACCGAAGCAGACTCATTTGCTGCCTACCTTCAGATCAACAAGCCCGATGCAAAGGTGGCTTTCCTGTATCTGAACACGGAGACGGGCCAGACCTTCATGAAGGCCTTCGACAGCGCAATCGACGGAACGAATATCAAGGTGATCGAACGCCAGCCGGTGACATCGCAAGACCCCACTGTCGAGACCCAGCTAAACACTCTGAAAGCTTCCGGCGCCGACACCCTGGTGATTATCGCCGCGCCCCGCCAGGGGGGCGAAGCCATCCGCTTCCAATCCGAAAGCGGTTGGAAGCCTTTGACACTGGTCACCAACTTGTCGTCGGCGTATCCGGTTCTTCAATCAGTCGGCCTGGAAAATGCCAAGGGTATCATCACCTCCGACTTCCTAAAACCCATTACCAGCGATCAGCAGTCCGGTGACGAAGGCATCGATCACTATCTCAATGCCATAAAGGCGGCCAAGGTGAACTTCGTCTTCGCCAATTCGATCGGTCAGACCGGGTATGCAATTGGCGACGCGCTCATCCAGTCCCTCGAAAAGCTCAAGGCTCCGACCCGCGAGGAGCTGATGAACGTCGTTCACAACATGAACGGGTGGAAAAACCCATTGCTCCAAGACGGCATCACAATGACGACCAAGGAAGGATCCGACATCTACCCTGTGGAAGCACTCCAGCTATACCAGTTCGATGGCCGGGAATACGTACCGCTCGGAGGCATCTTAGACTTCGAAGGCAAGACTCACGAATAGCCGGCTTTGGCAGTGGGTGCCGGCGGTCCGGCGCCCACACCACCAAATTTGCGCGCATGAGAGCCAATGATCGCTGCGCCGACTTGTGCACTGATGCCCCACTCGGCAGCCCTATCCCAGAGAAAGTTCGATCCTCCATCAATTGGATGAACATATCCCGCATTAGTGCCAAACGGCTATCGTGGGAGCTTCAACAGAGTGGCCGAAAGTTGAAGCGGGACCTGAGTGCCCCAGCTCTTTGCGGACCGCCTTTTCAGGGCATCGGAGAGGAATGGTGAGGATCTTCTTTATGACGTGAAATATTCATGAGTTACGCCAACATCTGTCTGATTGCGGTGATTCCGCGACGCAGGAACGGGTCGGAGTGAATGTAGAAAAACTGCATACCCTTTTCGAGCCATCCCGGCAATTCGTCCGCAGTAACGAGGGTGCCGGCGACCTTTCCGGCGGAACGGATCTTTCTGACCGCTTCCCCCACCTTCTGCTGCACTTCAAGCGGCCGCGGCTCGCCGAAGGGAGGAGCCGGCGGAAAGCCCATGTTCTGTGAGAGGTCACCAGGCCCGATAAAGAAGACGTCGATCCCCTCTACCTTGACGATCGCCTCGAGATTGTCGATCGCCTCGACCGTCTCGATCATCGCAATGACCAGACGTTTTTCGTGATCCGACGGGAGTGCATATCGGATCGCGTCGACAATGGCACTTGCCTGGCCGACGTTATCCACCATGGGCACCATGATTCCGTCAGCGCCGGCATTCAAATATCGGATAAGGATCGGCCGCTCATGCGAGTGAGGACGAATGATAGCGGCCCCGCCAACGGAGCGAACGATCTGCGATGTCTCGCGGACATCCTCAAAACTCCATGTACCGTGCTCGCAATCGATGAACACCGAGTCTGCTCCGAGCTCGACTAGGCGGGCAGCCAGTCCTGAGGAGGAATGGTGTGGCGTGAACATGGTTAGGGGTTCGCCGGCCTGAAGCCGTGCGCGCAGTTTTGCACCATTCATCATGTGCTCCTCCTGATTATCGTCTCGGTAGATTCGGTGTGTCGGCGGGTGCTCCCACCCCTCGCGCCGCTTCAATGTCGGCAGACGTGTCACGCAAGAATGTCGGACAAATATGCAGTTCCGGAATCACGGCGCCTTTTTGCAGACTGGCGCATAGCGCGATTGCTCGAGCGACATCGTGCGGATCGAGCATGACCGCGCGTTCGCTGTCGAGCGGCGGGCGAGCCCGATTGTTCATGATGGGCGTGTTCGTCTCACCGGGAAGAATAGTTGTCGCCCGAACACCCTGGTTTCGGTAGGTATTATGAAGGAAGGTCATGAAGTTCTTCACGCCTGCCTTCGCAGCGCCATAAGCCGCGCCGCCAAGAAGATTTGGATTGAGCGCCGCGAGCGACGACACAGTGATGACGGTTCCCTCACCCTTGGCGATCATATCGGGAAGCACTGCCTGGGTCAGATTGAAAACGGCCGTCAGATTGACGTTGATGGTCGAGTTCCACTCTTCCTCGCTCAGGAAGCGGGCGTTCAACACCTTGCTGGCGCTGCCGGCATTGTTGACGAGGATATCGACCGGGCCGACCTCTTCCTTCACCCATTTGACAGCTGCGAAGATGTCGTCCCGCGACGCGATGTCGAGTACTTTCGGGACGGCTTTTCCGCCTGCGGAGGCGATTTGATCCGCAACCTCGCGCAACGGGTCGAGACGCCGTCCAGTCAAGACAACCCTGGCGCCCTCCTTTGCGAGAAGAAGTGCTGCTTCCTTGCCGATCCCTGTTCCGGCTCCGGTTACGAGGGCAATATTCCCATCAAGCAAACCCATTCCAAATCTCCTATTCCGCGGCGACGGCACTGGCGCCCTTATAGCCGTACACGGTCTTCGCTGCCTGCGGCGTAATCAAGCCCTGTGCGAGATCCTGTTCGACAAGCTCGGCCGCGCGCGCGCTTGCAGGTCCCCAACCGCCGCCGCCTGGAGTTTCGACTTCGAGCCGTTCGCCTGTTCTGAGGACGACCTTACCCTTGGGGAATTGCGGCTGTCCGTTCTTCATGACCTTGCCTGCAGTGCCGTTTTGGCCTTCGACCACGCCGAAGCATGGGTGACGGACACGTTCGGATGCGAGATAGATGTTCATCGGCGACTTGCCGAGGTTACGAAGAACAACGCGCTGGCCCAAACCGCCACGATACTTGCCGGCCCCGCCGGAGTCTGCAATCAGTTCCTTGCATTCGGTCAGCGCGGGAACGGCGATCTCGAACATCTCGATCGCGGTGACCTTGCAGTTGGACGGGAAGCTCAGTGTGTCCAGACCGTCAAACTCGGCGCGAGCGCCCTGCCCTCCATGAAAATTCTGAACGGAACCATATTGCGTGCCGTCGTCGCGACGGCCGACGCAGTTTGCAGCCCAGATCGGCGCACCACCGCTGTCGCCCATGACCTTGTCGGGCACGACGCGTTCCAGCGCTTTGAAGATCAGCGACGGAATGGCATGGCCGATGAGATTGCGCGAATTGCCTGCCGTCCACTGTTCTGGGTTCAGGATCGATCCGAGTGGCGCATCGTCGGTGATAGGCGTAATGCAGCCTTCGTTGTTCGGCGTATCCGGATCGAGAAGGCATTTCAGCGCATAGACCGAGTGGGCATAGCGATAGTTCGTGCGGCAGTTGATCGAATGCAGCACCTGCGGCGAGGTGCCGGTGTAATCGACATGGATAGAATCATCGTTCACGATCACGGTCGCCTTGAGCTTGACGTCGACGTCATAGCCATCGAGCAACATCTCTGCCGAATAGCTGCCGTTTGGCCACTCGCGGATCGCCTTGCGGGTTTGCGCCTCGGAACGAGTGTGGATCGCCTCCGCCAAGCCATCGACATCGTCGAGACCGTATTCATCCAGGAACTTGACGAGCTCGCGGCCCATGACGTTGTTTGCGGCGATCATGGATTCGAGATCGCCACGCACTTCGGTCGGCAGGCGAACCGACGCCTCGATGATGTCGAACACGTCCTTGTTCGGAAGGCCGGCCTTGAGCAGCTTGACGATCGGAAAGCGGATACCTTCCTCGAAGATGTCGCTGGCTTCGGAGTGAAGCGGCGCACCGCCGATATCCGGAAGATGCGCAATGGACCCGGCATAGGCGACAACCTTGCCGTTCTTGAAGATCGGGGTGATCATCGTCACGTCCGGAAGGTGGCCGGTTCCGATCTCGGGATCGTTGGTCGCAAGCACGTCGCCTTCCTCCAGCGCTTCGACGGGAAATTTCGGCAGAAAGAACTTCTGGGCCGCGGCCGGCAGCGACGTGATGAAGACCGGGATCGACCAGGTGCATTGGGCAAGCGCTCGGCCCTTGCTGTCGAGGAGAACGGTCACGTAATCGTGGTTTTCCCGCACGATCGGCGAGAACGCCGTCTTGCCAAGCACGTTGTCGGCCTGGTCAGCGATGAAGATCAGGCGGTTCCACATGACCTGAAGGTTGATCGGATCGTTGAAATCGGTGACGGGCTTCGACATCGGATGTCCCTTTAGAGAATGTTGATCACGAGATTGCCGCTGACGTCGACATGGAAGATGCCGCTTGGCCCGACGACAGCGGTCGATTCACGCTGCTCGACAATGGCAGGCCCCTTGATCTCCTGGTTCACGGGAAGTTTGTAATGGTCGTAGACCGAGGTGTCGGCATAGGCGCCCAGCTCCTGGAAATAGACCTGGCGGCTACCCTTCCTGGCCTCTTCTGCCTGCGTCTCGTGAGGACGAGTGACCTGGTCCTTCTCACCACTTGCGCGCAGACGCCAGGTGATGACCTCGACGGGTGCGGCCACGGTGCGGCCGAAGAGCTCACTGTATAGCTTGAAGAAATTGTCGGTGAGCTGTTTGAGGAATTCCCCCTCGGGAAGTCTGCGATCCGGCAGAGCAACCGTAATCTCGTGTCCCTGGCCGACATGCCTCATGTCGACGGTGAACCGGTTGGCGATCGTCTCCTTCGCCACTCCCGCGGCCGATACGACTTCCGCGCCCTGTACCGCCAGCTCATCGAGGATACCGTTCATTTCGCCGAGATCCCAGGCATTGACGGGCATCGGATGGCTCATCGAGAGATCGACTGCGACCGGCGCAATCAGCAGACCGATGGCCGAGCTCACACCCGCACCAGTCGGGCAGATGATCCGCTTGATCCCAAGCTTGCGGGCGATGCCATAGGCATGGACCGGGCCTGCACCGCCGAAGGCGACCATCGGGAGGGACCGCGGATCGACGCCGAGATCCGTCGCATGCATGGCGGCCGCCTTGCTCATCGACTCATTGACGAGATCATGAATGCCCCAGGCGCAGCGTTCCACCGAGACTTCGAGTGAGCTTGCAAGCTTTTCCATTGCCTCATAAGCGGCATTTTTCGAAACCTTGAAAGAGCCGCCAACGAAGGACTCCGTTCCCATATAGCCGAGCAGGATGTCGGCATCCGTAACCGTCGGCTGGCTGCCGCCGCGCTGATAAGCGGCAGGACCTGGCATTGCGCCTGCCGAATGCGGGCCGACATCGAGGAGGCCAAGCGGGTTCTTAGCGGCGATCGAACCACCGCCGGCGCCGATCTCGATCATCTGGATCGACTGGATCTTCAGCGGAAAGCCGGAGCCCTTGCGAAAGCGCTGATAATGGGCGACCTCGAGATCCGTGCCGACGTTCGGTTCGCCATTCGGGATGAGGCAGAGCTTCGCGGTCGTCCCACCCATGTCGAAGGACAGGACGCTCGTTTCGCCGGCAACCCGGCCGAACTCGGCAGCGGCGACGGCACCGGCCGCAGGCCCGGATTCGATCAGGCGGACCGGAAGCTCGGCAGCCCGGCGGCTCGGCACGAGACCGCCTGAAGATGTCATCCACAAAACCTGGCGATCGATGCCCTTCTTGGCGAACTCGCGTTCGAGGTGCGCAACGTGCCCTGCCATTTGCGGACGGGTATAGGCGTTGACAACCGTGGTCGAGGCGCGATCGAACTCACGCATTTCCGGGCAGACCTCCGATGAGATCGAGACGAAGATATCGGGGTTCTCTTCACGAAGAAGAGCCGCCACGCGTTTCTCATGCTGCGGATACTTATAGGCATGCAGCAGACACACGGCCACTGAGCGAACGCCCTTCTCGCGCAGGCGTCCGGCAATCTCGCGCACGCTGTCTTCGCTGAGCTCCGTCATGACCTCGCCGTCGGCTGCGATACGCTCCTCAGCACCGAAGCTGTTGGCACGGGTAACGAGGGCGTCCGGATATTTGATGTTGAGATCGTAGAGATCGTAGCGGCCTTCGTTGCGGATGCGCAGCATGTCCTGGAAGCCGTCCGTCGTAACGAAGCCTGTTTCGACGCCCTTGCGTTCGAGGACAGCATTGGTGACGACGGTCGTGGCGCCGAGAATCTGCAAATTTTCGATGGCGATCGAGCCGGAGAACTTTTCAAGAAGGTCGGAGACACCCTGCACAACAGCTTCTGCGGGGTTGCTCGGCGTGCTCAGCACCTTATGGAGATGCAATTCGCCGCGATCGTCAAGGAGCGCGAAATCCGTAAATGTGCCGCCGGTGTCGAAAGCCAGTTTTGCCATGTTTCCCTCGAAGCAGAAGCTTGGCGCGGGTCGCGCCTATGACCGCGGGTCCGAAGGTCGAACCCTTATCTGCCACAAGGTTAGGTGAGTTCGGCTCCGATTGGCCAACACAACTACCGTCTGCCGCCATAGGGTTTGCTTATGGCGATGGGGTAGTGCCGCAGGGGGGTCGTCATCGGGCAAACAATGTTCTGCGACAGCTTTGGAAGGTATGTTATGCAGGGCGAATCCCGGGATGATCCCCTGCCATCATATGTGCGACTATCTCGAGAAGCACGGCCCTTGCCGCCAGCGCGGGTTCGGACAGCGGGAGATGGTCGGATACGCATAGCGAAACGGTCGCGTCGATAACCGGTCTTGTCAGAGCGCGCACCTGTGCTCCCGCGAATGAAGGGGTCGCGGTCACCACCGAAGCCGGCAAAATAGTCGAACCAAGACCGTCAAGCACTGCGGCGCTCAAGGCGGGGACGGACTCGATTTCCGACAGAACTACCGGTGCGGCGCGGGCGCGCGCCAGCGCGTCGTCGATTAAACGCCGCAACAAATGGTTCTTGCTCGGAAGCAGCAGCGGCATCTGCGCAAGTGCTCCGACGGCCAAGGCCTCGCCGCTTGCGCCAGGCAGGTTCTCGCCCGGTGGCGAAACGAGGAACATCTCCTCCTTGAAGAGCGGTTGAAGTGTCGTGCCCTTGATCGGATCGGAGGCGTAAATGAGCGCCATATCCATCTTGCCGGTCATGATCAATTCGCTGAGGATCTGCCCGAAACTGTCGTTGATGTGCACGACGATCTGCGGATGCCTCACCCTCATTTCACGCAACAACGGAAGCGAAAGC
Organism: Rhizobium sp. UFLA01-1127; assembly: GCF_059803845.1. Taxonomy (NCBI): domain Bacteria; kingdom Pseudomonadati; phylum Pseudomonadota; class Alphaproteobacteria; order Hyphomicrobiales; family Rhizobiaceae; genus Rhizobium; species Rhizobium sp. UFLA01-1127. The sequence goes on from NZ_JAUQTZ010000008.1 coordinate 19,639, forward strand.
GAACTCGATGTCGAATATGTCGCAAGCCCGATCGAAACGCGCCCGGCGACGGACGCGGCGGCCTGGTTGATATCGATCTGCGCCTGATCGATCTGTTTCAGCATCAGCTGTGCGTGCCGATAGAGAATAAGCCCGGCCTCTGTCGGCGTAATCCCGACATTGCTGCGGATCAGGAGCTTGTGCTTGAAATGCGTTTCCAGCGACGCGATCTGCTGCGACAATGCCGGCTGCGCCGTTCGCAGAATTGCGGCCGCACGAGACACGCTGCCGGTGTCGACGATCTTTACAAAGCTTCGCAGCTTGCGGAAATCTACGCTCATGGTTCCACGCTCTTTTCGTGGACCCTAGTCTCTCGGGAAGGACGCACGCAAGCCCCTTCCCGACATTGAGGCTCCGTTCAACGCAAGGCCGCGACGGCGCGCTCGATACGGTCGCAGGCTTCCTTGATTACCTCCATCGAGGTGGCGATCGAAAGGCGAAAATAGGGGGACAGTCCATAGGCCGCGCCCTGCAGCGCTGCAACGCCGACGCCGTCGAGGAGGTAGAGGACAAAATCCAGGTCCGTTTCGATCACCTTGCCTTCCGGCGTCTTCCTGCCGATCACGCCAGCACAGTTCGGGAAGAGATAGAAGGCACCGTCCGGCACCTGGCAGGATAATCCGTCGATGGCATTGAGGCGGGCACAAGCATAGTCGCGGCGTTCCCTGTAGACCTTGACGCTATCGCGAACAAAGGATTGGTCGGCCGAAAGAGCATAAGCGGCGGCGGCCTGGCTGATAGAAGACGGGCACGAGGAGATCTGCGACTGCAGCTTGTTGATCGCGGCAATCAACGGCGCTGGGCCGGCGGCATAGCCTATACGCCAGCCGGTCATCGCGTAGGACTTTGATACGCCATTCGTCAGGAGCACACGGTCCTTCAACGCCGGAACCGCCGCGACAAGTGTCGTCATCGGCTCGTCGCGAAACCAGACCTGGTCGTAGATGTCGTCCGACAGGACGAACACATGCGGATGGCGAAGAAGCACCTCTCCAAGCGCCTCCAATTCCTTTCGGCTATAGGCGGCACCCGTTGGGTTTGACGGCGCATTCAGGACAAGCCACATGGTTCGCGGCGTGATCGCCGCCTCAAGAGCCGCCGGTGTCAATTTGAATCCCTGCTCCTGCGGGCATTCGACGATAACCGGCTTGCCTTCATTGGCGATCACCATGTCCGGATAGGAGACCCAATAGGGTGCGGGGATGATGACCTCGGCGTCGTTCTCGACGCTCGCCATCAAGGCCAGGAACAGGATCTGCTTGGCCCCGCCACCGACGCAGATCTCGTTGTCGGCATAGGAGATCCCGAGGCGGCGCTTGAAGTCGCCCATGATCGCCTTGCGCAGGGCAGGTGTTCCGTTCACCGCCGTATATTTGGTTTCGCCCCGGTCGATCGCCGCATGCGCCGCCGCCTTTACGCTCTCCGGCGTGTCGAAATCGGGCTCGCCGACGGTCATGTCGACGATATCCTTGCCGGCGGCCTTCAGTTCGCGGGCGCGCGCCGCCGCTGCCGTGCTGGGCGAAATCTTGATGCGCGCCACGCGTGACGCGGCCACGAAATTGCTCATGGTTCAATATCCTCGGTGATGTGCGCCCGGCGTGGGCGGTTGCGTTAGTGCGCAGCTTCCGTTTCGCCGCGCATCTTTCCAGTCAGGAAGAGTTCGCCCAGCTCGTCGTGAGTAATTTCCTTCGGCAGCCCATCCCAGATCACCTTGCCCAGGCGAAGGATGACGGCGCGCTCAGCAACCTCCATCGCCTTCTTGGTGTTCTGTTCGACAAGCAGGATAGTCATTCCAGCCGCATGAAGCCGTAGCAGCTCATCGAACACAACGCCGATCGCCGCCGGCGACAATCCGACGGAGGGCTCGTCGACGAGCAGTACCTTAGGACGCTGGAGCACCGCCATTGCGACTTCCAGAAGCTGCTGTTCGCCGCCGGACATGTTTCCGGCAAGGGTGTTGCGCCGCGTCTTCAGGATCGGAAAGAGATCATAGACATAGTCTCTGTCGGACTTCACCTTGGCGTCGCGCAGCGTGTAGGCCGCCATCTGCAGGTTTTCGTCGATCGTCATGAGCGGGAAGTTACAGCGCCCCTGTGGAACGAAGGAAATGCCCTCTCCCAGGATTGCCCGCGATCTGTATCCGGCAATCTCTTTGTCCCGCCACGATATGCTGCCGCCCTTGATGGTCGTCATGCCATAAAGCGTCTTCAACAGCGTCGATTTGCCTGCGCCATTCGGACCCATGAGTGCCACGAATTGACCCGATGGGACGTCCAGATCGACACCGTTGAGAATATCCAGATTGCCGTAGCCGGCGCGAAGACCCTGGATTGAAAGGTTGGAATTAGCCACCAAGGTAGGCCTCCCTCACGCACTGGTCCTGAATGATGTCATGCGGAAGTCCCTCGACGAGTTTCATGCCCTGGTCGAGAACGATGACCCGCTGGCAAATACTGGTGACAACGTCGATGTTGTGTTCGATGACGAGGAAGCTGACGCCAAGGCTTTTGTTTGCATAAAGGATCGTCTCGACAACGCGCTCGATGATCTTCGGATTGATGCCCGCCATCGGCTCGTCGAGAAGGATTAGCTTGGGCTCAGGCATCAGCATCGAGGCGAATTGAATCAGCTTCTGCTGGCCGCCCGACAGGTTTCCGGCCGGCTGGTGCCGCACGTCCCAAAGGCCTGCCATCTTGATGAGATCGCGCGCACGATCCCTCAATCCCGCAACGCGGTTTCGAGACTTGGACCCCAAGCCGAAGGTGGACCATAGCGACGGAAACGTGAACATCTGGCCGGCAATGATCAGATTCTCTTCCACGTCCAGGGACCGGAACGTCACGGTCTTCTGGAACGAGCGCAGCATCCGCCCCTCGCGGGCAATCCTGTTCAGCGACCAACCGGTGATATCCTGACCATCGAGTATCACGGTTCCAGAGTCGGGCTGTGCAAGACCTGTCGAGCAATCGAAGAAGGTGGATTTGCCGGAACCATTCGGCCCGATCAGGCCGGCAATCTCACCGCGATCGATGTGCATCGAGACATCGTTTACCGCCTTGACTGCTCCGTAGGATTTCGTGAGGTTCTTGATCTCCAGGATGGGAAGATGGCTTGTCATTTCGCACCCCCGATGACGTTCCAGAAACGGTTGATGAGCGGTGCAAAACCCTTCTTGAACCAGAAGACGAGCACCAGCAGGCAGAGACCGTAGATGATCATGCGCAATTCGGGCGCCACGCGGAGTGCTTCCGTCAGACCGACGAAGAGCAGGCTGCCGATGATCGTGCCGGAGATCGTGCCGGCGCCACCGCCGAGTACGATGATCAGGACCATCGTCGAATAGTACATCTGGAAGGTCAGCGGGCTGACCACGGTAAGGTAATAGGCGTACAGACTGCCGCCTGCACCGGCAAACGCCGCGCTGATCATGAAGACGATCAGCTTGTAGTGCCAGGTCGGAATTCCGACCGATTCCGCAAGCGTCTCATTCTCGCGGATGGCGACCATGTTGCGGCCTGCGGGAGACCGCACGATCGCCCAGACAAGCAATGTAGCGATGACTGCAACAACAAGCGTCAGATAGTAAAAGTTCGTCGTTCCTGAAATCTTGAAGGACCATGGGCCGAGTTCGAAGAACGGCTTTGGGATGCTCGAAAGCCCCATGTCGCCCCGGGTCAATGAGATCCAGTTCTTCGCAATGGCCTGCCCGATGATCACGAAGCCCAGAGTGCACATCACAAAGGAGGTTGACCTCAATCGCAGGGCCGGAATGCCGAGCGGGAGAGCAAGGCCGCCCGCTATGGCGGCAGCGGCAAGGATGTTCACATAGAAGGGGGTGCCATAATGGACCGCAAGCAGCCCCGACGCGTAGGCGCCGATGCCGAAGAAGGCGGCCTGGGCCAACGACAACAGGCCTGTATAGCCGACCAGCAGGTTCAGCCCATGCGCAGGCAACATGAAAATCAGCGCGATGATCAGGGCATGCGTGACATAACGGCTGCCGATGAAAGGGGCCGCCATTGCAATGATGATCAGCAGCGCGGCGAGTGGAATTCGCAAATCCGGCCGTTTCGGCTGTGCGGTGGTTTCGGTGAGAGACATGTCGTGTCCTCGACGTTCGAGAATGGACCTGCGGTGCGCCTAGAAGCGCGCCTGCGTGGAGAAGAGGCCGTGGGGACGCCACATCAGCATCAGGATGAGGGTCGCAAAACCGACTGTGTCGCGAAACTGCAGGCCGATATAGGTAGCAACCAGGCTCTCCGCGATCCCGAGGATCATAGCCGCGAAGAACGTGCCGCGAACGTTTCCGAGACCGCCCATGATGATGATGGGAAGCGTCTTGAAGGTAATGAGTTCACCCATGCCTCCGTAGACGCTCACGTTGACCGGTGCGGTCAGCACTCCCGAAAGAGCGGCGAGAGCAGCGCCGAGGATGAACGTCCGCAGCACCACCTGCGAGACGTCGATGCCGACCACCTCGCAGCATTCGATATTCTGCGAGACCGCCCGCATAGCCTTGCCCATGCGGCTGTAGGAAACCATCAGTTCCAGGCCGATGAAGACCAGAAGCGTCACGATCAGGATCAGGATTCGCTGCTCGGCAATGCTGAAACCGAGGATCGACACCGGCTGGATATAGCCTCCCGAAAAGAACTTGTAGCCACCCCCGAAGACGAGAATGACTGTGTTCTGCAAGACGAGAGCAATCCCGAGCGTGGCGAGCACCCCGGCCTCCGCCGGAGCGCCGACCATGCGCTGCATCACGAAGCGTCCGACAACATAGGCGATCACGATTGTCGATAAGACACCGACCACGATCGACGCCTCGTACGACAGACCGAGATAGTCGATTGCGAACCACGCACCGAATGTTCCCAGCATGTAGTACTCGCCGTGAGCGAAGTTGATTGCCCGCAGGACGCCGAAGATCATCGTCATGCCGACAGCGACGATCGCGTAGACGGAACCGGTCACGATGCCGTTGACGACCTGCTCGAGGATAGTCGAGAACATGGGTAGCACTCCTCCCGGCCAGGTTACTGGGTCGGATATTTGATATCTGCGGTGTAGGCTCCTTTTATGCCGGGCTTGCCGTTCTCGATCTGCAGCAGGATCATCGGCAAACGCGCCTGGTTGTGATCGTCAAAGGTGACCTCACCCACGGGACTCTTATACTTGATCTTGGAAAGGGCATCGCGAACCTTTTCCTGATCGATACTGCCTGCTTCATGGATCGCTTCCGCAAGCAGATGCACCGTATCCCAATGAACGTAGGCGTGGTTATTGGGTGCGTCCTTGTAAGTCGTCGTGAACCTCTCGACGAACGCCTTGCTTTCAGGCGAATCCCAGGCAGGCAGCCAGGCCGCGGCCTCAACGGCCCCTTCAAGCGCGGTCGGAGCAGTTGCTATCGTCTTTGCCGTATTGAATTCGCCATTGCCGATGAGGGTCACCTTGCCCGCAAGGCCGAGTTCCACCATCTGCCGCGCGACGATGGGTGTCGTGTCGGCAAGGCCGTACATGATGATCGCCTGCGCGCCGTTGTCGCGAATTTTCGACAACACACTGCGGAAGTCGACCTCACCTTCCTTGTAGTAGTCTTCGCTGAGGATTTCGCCCTTGAACTCGGGGAGGTATTTCTTGGTGAATTCGATCGCCGAGCGACCGTAGTCCGTATCGACGGACAGTACTGCAAATTTGGTAAAGCCGCGCTGTTCGGCTGCGTATTTCGCAACGATCAAAGCACGGTTCTCATCGGTCGGATAATTGCGGAAGGTCCATTTGTAACCGCCGACGCCCGCTCCATAGGTGATTTTCGGATTGGAGGACGCGGCGTTGAGGAGAAGGACGCCGGCATCTTCGACAACCGGCTGCATGGCCAAGGTGACAGAGCTGGAGACATCGCCGATGATGAAGCCGACTTCGTCTTCATCGATCAGACGGCGCGTCGCTGAGACGCCTTCGACCGGCGTTCCCTGGCTGTCAGCGTTGTAGAGCTCGATCTTGTGGCCGTCGACACCACCTGCATCGTTGATTTCTTTGACTGCCAGTTCCGCGCCATGCATCGAGAATGCGCCGTAACGCGCATTCGGGCCGCTCATCGGCGCAACGATGCCCAGCTTGATCGGATCTCCATCCGCTTTCGCGGAAATCGGGAACCCTGGCACTGCGGCGGCCAGCATCAGGAGTGCAGTGGAGACAAAGATAGCTCTGCGGCTAAGTGAATGGGTCATCTGTTCCGCTCCGTGTTAGGAAACCTTTTTATCGGTCCGTTCTGGACCGTTTATGCCGCTTAAGCGGTTCTCGGGAGCCGGCCTTAGCCGACGATCTCACAGTAAGTTCATGCATCAGAGCTTGGCCAACACAACTCCACTCTGCCGCCATAGTGATTCCTTATGGCAGACTTTGAGGCAGACGTCGTCTGTGACAGGTATGAATCAGCAAGGAAAGATCGTTGATCAGCGATGCCGCGCGCAAGCTCGAAGATCATATGGCGACAGGTAGCCGGTGAGCTGATGAAACACGGAGATTCCAAGATGAACGCGATCGTCGAAATGAAACGCATTAACAAGTTTTACGGCTTTCACCATTGCTCAAGGACATCGATCTCTCACTCGCGGCGAAGTCATGGTCATCCTGGGCGCCAGCGGTTCGGGGAAATCGACCCCCGATCCGGTCCGCCTTGAGATGTACCAGAACGGCGGCCTCGCAGTCGACGGTTTCGACATGCCCGTCGAAGCAGATCGCAGACTGAGAGGAGAGCGCGAGCTTTCCGCGATCCGGAAAGGCGTCGGCATGGTTTTCCAGCAATTCGGCCTTTTTCCACAAGGCAGTGCTCGACAACATCACGATCGCTCCCAAGCGCGTCTGCAAGAAGTCTCGCGACGAAGCCGAGGCGACGGCAATGAAGCTTCTGGCTCGCGTCGGCCTTCGCACCCATGCCCATAAGTATTCTTAAGTGGATCAATTAACTTGGAGCGTCGAATATTCCAGCCCAAATTTGACTGAGCATGCTGCTACGGAGCTAATCATCGGTAGTTGCCGGAAAATATGATGTCCTGGTCAACGAGAACGTTGAATTTGTATCCAGGCCGGATCTCAAGTGTCGGCTGAATATTGAGGTTCTTGCCGATCGTCTGCTCGGCGACACGGCCAAAGCTCTCCGCAAAATTTCGTCTCGCCGCATCGGACGCCGTATCCTGCGTGGCAAGTGTCGAACTCTCCGGCATGGACGCGTCGATCCCCGTTCCGATGAGCGCGATCAGTACGGCCGACCCGAATGTCTTCAGATAGTGGTTGTTCACCTTATCGTTGAAACCGCCATAGCCTTGAGCATCCGTGCCCGCCATGCCACCGATCTGGAGTGTCGAGCCGTTCGGAAAGACAATATCGGTCCAGACGACGAGAACACGGTTCTGGCCGAATGACACCTTGCTGTCGTATCGGCCAAGCAGCTTCGTTCCCTGCGGGATCAGGAGGCGATATCCGGTTGCGGAGTCGAAGACATTCTGGCTGACCTGGGCGGTGATCCGCCCCGGCAGATCGGAGTTGATACCGGTAATCAGTGTTGCGGGAATGACTGAACCTCGTTTCAGCTCATAAGGAGACTGCTGCGGCACAACCCGATTCGGCAGGTAACCGGCCTCCTTGAGATCGGCATTGAAGAAGTCCTCCTTGGACTTTTGCGCGTTCGGATCGAGATTCTGTCCGCCTATGCCGGCACGTAGCGCCGCCGTATAGAGGTCCGATGCCCCGCTATTGGTTGTCGTGGAGGCAGAGGAATTGGTCGTCGTGGCATTTGCATCGGAGGTCTCTCCTCCCTTCGAACTGAATTTCCCATGATCGACAGAGATGGGGGCATCATAGGCCGAGTTATTGGCTTGAAGTCTCGCCATCCGCTGGCGTTGCAGCTCGCGCAAATATTGCTCGTCTTGTTCGCGCTTCAGGCGGGCACGCCAAACGTTTTCGGCCTCGAGTTCCTGGGCTGGCTGCGTCTCCCGCCGATGCTCGGGATTTGGCGTGAACGGATTGGTCGCACCCTTCTCATCCTTTGCTTCGATAGGCGTCGGCTGGAGGGGCAAGGTTTGTTGGGGTTCGCCAATGATCGCGTCGCTGACGCCGCGCTTGAGCTGGTCGGCAAATGTCGATGCTGGGTTGCCGGAGCCTCCACCGGGACCTTCGTCTCGGCGAAGAAATATCCCACGTGTGGCGAGGCCATAGAAGATGACCGCAAGGAAAGCGACGAGCAGCACGACTACGACGATGATCGGAAGTCGATTGACCCGGCGGATCCTATTCTCAGCGTCCTGATTGGGCGCACCGCCGAGCTTGAGGGATTGCACCATTGTTCCCGCCCCTACCCGCGACGCATCACGGAAAGCGGGCTTGCCGGCGACGCGCCTCGCTGGGTCACGCTGTAAGCGCGGCCGAACTCCATACCTTTCGTCGATAGCCGTGCAAGAACTTGCCCCTCGAAGGGTTCGACGACATAGGCGAGCGGGATGGCCGCATTGTTTCCGGCGGTCTTCCCGTCCGTGACCACGGCATAGCCCTGCCCTCGAAGAGCAGACTCCATTGCTCGTCCGAATGGTGAGCCATCCTGTTTCAGTGCGATCGTGCCGGTTCCCGGACCGACGTATTCAGAAAGCCGGCTCACCATGTCCGTTGCGATCGAAGCTGCTGTTGCGGCGGAAATGCCCGCTGGAGTCTTGCTGGCAACCAGCCCCCTCGGACCAAGGCTCTGGCAGCCGGAGACGACAAGGCAGAGCATGAGGACAAGGACTACACGACGGATGGAGCGAACGGACAAAGCTCTCATCTCCGCCCTCCCCGTCGGATCGTGATCTTTTCCTGCTTCCAGCCGACGCCGGAGACCAGCACCGCCTTGTCGACATTATAATCGACGATCATCATATTGTTCTTCATTCGATAATTGACGATGCGGTTTTCGCCGCCAGAGACGACAAACAGCACGGGTGCGTCCTGACCAGAAATCGCCCGCGGAAACTGGATGTAGGTCTTCGAGCCGTCGCTGTAGACACGGCTCGGTCGCCAACCGGCGCTACCCGAGATCGAATAGCCGAATTGCAATTGCTCCGCCGGGACGCCTGCACCGGGAATCGTGCTCGCTTCCATGCGCGCGTTGACGTCGGCAAGTTTTGCCGAGACGTCCTCCGGAAACTCAAAGCCAACGCGTGCCATATATTGCGTCTGGTTCGACTTGAGCTGGATATGGTAAGTCCGGCGCGAGGTCGTGACGACCATCGAGGTTACGAGGTTCGCCTCCGAAGGCTTGACGATGAGGTGGATTGCCTGAGCGCCGGCCGCTCCCGAGGTCGCGGGCTCGACCTTCCAGCGCACGGTATCGCCCACCAGCACATCGCGCACGACTTCGCCAGCCTGAAGCTCGATATCGCAAACCTGGAGCGGCGAGCACACCACGGAGGGTTGGACCTCACCGTAGAGAAAGATCACTTTGCCGTCCGGACCTTTCGTCACGAGGCCGGCATTGCCCCGCCAGCGGCCGGATATGCTTGTCCCCTTGGCTTCGTTCGCCGAAAGGTTTTGGGCGATCGCCTGTGATGCGACCGTGGCGCCGGAAATGTTGATCGTCAATGCGATCACAATGGATCCGGCCATCCGGGCTATTGTCGTTCTGTTATTCATGTTGGGGTGCATGCCTCTTAGAGCTGGGCCGTCCAGTCGAAATCGCGGAGATAAAGGCCTATCGGATTGAAGCGGATGATGGCCTCGTCCTGCGGGGGCGTGAGCGTGACCGTTGCGACACCGCGAAACCGGCGGATGCCGGTTTCCTTGCCCTTGCGGTCGCGTTCGAATTCGGCCCAGTCGACCTGATAGCTCTGGTTCGAGAGAGCAACGATGTTGTTCACCTCGATGGCGACGGTCGCCGTTTTCGCCTTCTCGAAGGGCGAGGAGGAGCGGAACCAGGCATTGACCTTTTCGGTTGCGGGATCAGAGGTTCTCAAGAGCGCATAGGTGCGATCGATGTACTGTTTCTGCACGACAGCATCCGGGGTGACGCTCCGGAAATTCGAGACGAAACTTCCGAGCGTTGCCCTGACGACGCGGGGATCGGCATATTCGATCTGCTCCGGAAAGCCGGCGCTCGAGGCCGTGCCGAGCTTGTCGACCTCCACGATGTAAGGAACGAGCTTGACCTGCGTGCTCTGGAAGAGCGCGTAGGAAAAGCCAATCACCGCCATGACCATGCCGGTAATGCCGACGGCGCGCCAGCCGGCCGCGGCCTTCACATATGAGCCATAGCGCTCGTTCCATTCCTGCCGTGCGGCAAGATAGGGATTTTCGGGCGGGTTGCCTGTCGCCATTGCCAGATGGTCTCCTTATGTCTTGTCATCGATCGGCGGCGGTGGTGACTTCGACGACGGACCGCCGCCCGGCCTGCGGCTCTCATCGAGCTTTGCATTAGCAAGCCCCAGTAGCGAGCCTGCGTAAGCGCCGGGTGACGCAATCGCCTTGTCCTTGGCGGAGGAGGCCGTCGCCCTTCCTGCACCGCCGATGCCGGACGCCATGCCGCGAAGTGCTGCTCCCATCATGGATGAGCCACTCGCTCGAGCGGCGCTTGCCGTCTGCGTGCCCTTCACTGCGGCGCCCGCGCCGAGAAATGCGCCGCCGGCGGCAAAAGTTGCCGCCTGCCCGCCATGGCGGATGGCTTCCATGCCGCCTGAAACCGATGCCCCTTGCACCACGCCCTGAAGGATCGGCGGGACATACATCGCGACGATGAAGACGACGACCGAGATGCCCGCGATTGCCAAAGTGGTGATGAACTGGTCCGATGTGGCGGTCGGCGCCTCAGCGAGACCGAGCAGGATGTCGGATCCGATCTTGGCGATCATGACCAGTCCCATCAGTTTCATGCCAACTGAGAAGGCGTAGACCAGATACCGGACCGCGAAATCCTTGGTGAAGGAGGAGCCGCCGAGACCAAGCATGATCATGCCGGCCAGAAGCCCCACATACATCTCGACCATTACCGCGACGAAGATTGCTGCAACAAGCGAGAAGGCAATCACCACAATCACCATTGCGAACACGGCGGCGATCGCCAGCGCATTGTCTTCGAAGAGACCAAATTGCACCTGTTCCGACATCTTCGAAGCGACCCGGATCCCGGCGTCGAAGATGTTTGCCGGTGATGCGGAGCCGCCGCCGGCACCAAGCTGAAACAGACTGTCGACGATCGCCTTGGCAAGCGCCGGTCCGCGGTCGAGGATGAAGGCGAACAGGCCGATGAACATGATCCGACGCACCAGCTCGGCGAACCAGGCGTCCAGGCTTGCCGCATTGATGGCGAGCCAGACCGCGGCGATGCCGATTTCGATGCCGGCGAGAATCCAGAACAGGGACCGCGCCGCATTCGTGCCCGTCGTCTCCCAGCCCTTGGCCGCGGTAACGACGGAGTTTTCGAGGGTGGTCAGAACCTCGCCGCTTTGTTGCGCGAACGCCGGCCCACTCGTGAGAAGCACGAGGGCAATGACCATGAAACTGAGCTCAAGGGCGCGGGACGGACGAATAACTACCATCTTAGCCTCATTTCCTGCCCGCCGCGGACATCACGTTCAGGATCGCCGCCGAAGAAGTGCGTCCGCCGGTCTCGTCGAGCTACGTCGGAATTTGTCGTCCCACTTGCTGGGGCGACAGTTGTTTCGTCTTGCTTCGACGTCGACACGAATGTCCAGGCCGCGATGCTGGCCGCGGTTACACCAAGGGTGACTATCGTTATGATGACGAGACGGCTCACCAGCGCGGCTCCATCGTCTGGCCACCTCGGATATCCGTTTGTGGCGCGTTGAAGAACTTTTCCCGCCGTGCTTGGGCGAGATCCTTTTGCGCTTGCTCGGACTGATACCAAGTCCCCATCATCGTCATCTGCTGAGAGACGAGGCCCCGAAGCTTCTGCATCTGCCCCACCTGCTGCGCGGCAATTTCATGGCCGACCTGCAGCGCCTTCATCTGCCCGTCGGCTGATTCCGACATCGAGCGAAGCGATGACATGGTGGATTCCTCGCTTGAGAACTGGTCGGCGGTCAGGTTTGCGGCCTTCAGCGTTCCGGCGATCGTATCGCGATTGGTGGTCGACCAGCCCTGATAGGTCGAGGAAAAGCTCGCTCCATCAGGCAGATTGCTCTTCATGTCCGCAAAACTCTGGAAGCGCTGCTTCAGGACATCGTCGATATTGCCCATGGAGAAGGCGACGCCCTGCCCCTGCGCAACAACGTTCTGCAGGCTTTTCAGATCGCTCTCGACCTGTCCCCAAACGTGATTGGGAAGCCGGGCGGTGTTTTGAAGCATGTTCTGGTAGATATTGAGCTGGTTCTGAATCTGCTCGGCAAGTTGCGAGATCTGCTTGATCTGGTTGTTCACCTGTTCGGCCGACTTGCCAACGAGGCTGATGAGCTCTGTATTGTTGGCGATCTGTGTCCACTCCGTCGCTTGCCCCGTCACTCCGCCGGCTTGAGCGGGCGTCGGCAGGGCAGCCGTGAACACGTTCGCAAAGATGAGAGAGGCGCGCGTCGTCTCACGCGGCAGATAGAAGCGTCTCGGCATCGGCAATCCCCCTTTGGTGGAGCCATTCGACAGGCCAGGCGGCCGCGTATTGCGCGTGAAGAGCGCGTATCTGTTTGAGATCCACCTTGCCGGATGCACCGACGAAGGAGAGCGCTACCGGCCCGAGCGCCATGTCGAACAGCCTCCGGCCTTCGGGCGATGCGACGTAGTATTCCCGCTTCGGAAGGGCCGTTGCCACGATCTCGATCTGCCGCGCATTGAAGCCGATCCGCTCGTAGAACTCGCGTGTGCCCGGCTCGCGCGCAGCACCATTCGGCAGGCAGATCTTTGTCGGACAACTCTCCTTCAAGACATCGATAATGCCGGAGCGCTCTGCGTCGGAGATGGACTGGGTGGCAAGCACAACAGCACAGTTCGCCTTGCGCAAAACCTTGAGCCACTCGCGGATCTTGTCGCGGAATGTCGGATGGCCGAGCATCAGCCACGCTTCGTCGAGAAGGATGAGGCTCGGCGCTCCCGTCAGACGTTTCTCGATTCTGCGGAACAGATAGGTGAGAACCGGAACGAGGTTCCGCTCGCCCATATTCATGAGCTCTTCGATTTCGAAGCATTGGAAGGTGCCAAGCGACAGGCCGTCCTGCTCGGCATCAAGAAGCTGTCCCATCGGGCCGTCGACCGTATAGTGATGGACTGCGTCCTTGATCTCGCGCATCTGCACGCCGGAGACGAAGTCCGAAAGTGAGCGTCCCCGAGACTGGGACATTAACGCGATCTGACGCGAGATCGCGTTGCGATAGTCCGGCGTGACGGTAACACCCTGCAGGGTAACCAGCATCTCGATCCATTCGCTTGCCCAGGCGCGATCACTTTTCCTGGAGAGTTCGGCGAGTGGGCAGAAAGCCAATGCCCTCCCCTCCCCGCTTGACGATTCAGCGTCCGCGGGATCACCGCCGATCTCGTAGTGGTCGGCGCCGAGGCCCAGCGTGAGCGGCAACATCGAGCGGCCTTTGTCGAAGGCGAACACTTGCGCGCAGGGGTAGCGTCGGAACTGGGCTGCGATCAGCGCTAAAAGTGTCGATTTGCCGGAGCCTGTCGGACCGAAGACAAGCGTGTGGCCGACATCATCGACATGGAGGTTCAGGCGGAACGGTGTCGACCCCGTCGCCACCTGCATCAGCGGTGGCGATCCCGGTGGATAGAATGGACATGGCGCCTGGGGGCTTCCCGACCATACCGAATTCAATGGAATCAGGTCGGCGAGATTGCGCGTGTTGATTAGCGGTTCGCGAATATTGGCATAAGAGACGCCCGGCAGGCTGCCGATGAATGCATCGGTCGCATTCAGCGTTTCGATCCGCGCGCCAAATCCTTCCGCCTGGATCAATCGACGGATTGCTTCGCATTTTTCCTGGATACGACTTTGATCCTCGTCGAAGAGGACAATGACAGGGGTGTAGTAGCCATAGGTAACGAGTTGGGAGGCGGCCTCGGCAATCGCATCCTCAGCCTCAGCCACCATCGACATTGCGTCCTGGTCGAGCGAACGGCTCTCAGTCTGGAACAATTGATCGAAGAAGGGACGCACCTTTTGCTGCCACTTCTTGCGCGTTCGTTCCAGCTTTTGGCGCGCTTCTTGCTCGTCCAAGAAGATGAATCGCGATGACCAGCGATATGTCAGCGGCATCCGATCGAGGGCGCTCAGAATCCCGGGCCAGCTCTCGGCCGGCAATCCATCGATGGCAACCACGCCAAGGAAACGGTTTTCCACCAGGGGCGTCAGACCATGCTGCAGCTCTGCGGTCACCAGCCAGTCCAGATACATCGGAATGTCGGGTAGGCGAAGAGGATGGTTCTCTCCGGCAATGCAGAAGCGCGCGAACTGGAGAAGCTCGTCGTAGCGTGCGACCCGGAATCCGCCGCGTTCGTCGGTTTCACGGGTTGCCATGCGACGGATCGAGACGACATTGCCAAGATATTGTTCGATCTCACGGATGGATGTCCGGAAGCTGTCGAGCATCGTCGTGGCATAAGATGCCGACCGGCTTTCCGAGTCGGAATAGACATAGCGCGCGAGCCTAGAACGTCTCGGCTCCGGTGGACGCCATGTGAGGATAAGGGCATGCCGGCTTTCGAAATGCCCCCTCTCCCGCTGGAAGTGCGCTCGGCGCTCGGCGTCGATTGCGCGCGTCACCGGATCAGGGAAGAAGCATTCGCTCTCGTCCGGATAGTTCGATGTCGGCACGCGAACGGCTTCGACCTGGATCATCCAGCCGGATCCGAGGCGAGCAAGGATCGTGTTGATCTGGCGCGATACCTCGTTGCGCTCAGCGTCGGTCGAACTTTCGCTGTCAGGCCCGGCGAAGTACCAGCCTGCCATCAGCGATCCGTCCTTCAAAAGAACGACACCGTTGTCGACCAAGCCAGCATAGGGGACGAGGTCGGCAAAGGAGGGCCTGGAATGACGGAAGGACTTGAGCGCTACCATCTCAGGCTCTCAGAACTTGCGCCATGGCGTCGACGTCGGCCGGTAATGGGCCTTGTACGAGACATGACGAATGTAGACGCGTCGCATCAAGGGATCGGACTTCGCCATCATCCTGAGTGCAGCGATCGCCATCAGCCAGAGGCCGAGACCGAACAGAGCTGCGTACCAAGTCAGAACGACGAAGATCAGGATGATCGACGCGAGGCCGCTCAAAAGGACCAATTCGCGGTCCGCGCCCATCAGCAGGTTCGGGCGTGAAAGTGCGCGATGTATCCGAGACTGCGCGAGATTGCTGCCAGGTTCAGCCATGTGCAGACCCTCTCCTCGCCTGGCTTGAGGCCTGATGTGGCGACGCGCCGATCGATGCGCCGGTGGCGCCGAATAGGGCAACAATCTGCGTGGCGCCAAGGAGAACGCCGCCGACGAGCGCGATATAGCAAAGGCGCCGCGCGAAGTCGTTGAGCTCGCCGCCGAAGATCAGCATCCCGCCGGCGATCGCGACGGCGGCCAGAGCAATGAAGCCCGCCACTGGGCCGGTGATCGATTGCTGGATCTGTTGGAGCGGAGATTCCCAGGGCAGACCGCCGCCGCCCGACGAGGCAAGCGCCGGGTCGGCCAGAGCTGCTGACAACAGGACCGCGATCAGGCCGCCGGTAAGGGCATATTGACGCTTACGCTGCATGGCTATCCTCATCGATTTGGGCATAGTGTTCGGTGCGGTAGCGAGAGTTCTCGAAACCCTCGACATGGATGACGTCGCGGACCCTTCTGCCGCGCCCCGTCCGCTCGATGGATACGACAAGGTCTACGGCCTCGCCGATCACGTCCTGCATGGACTGCTGGCTGGCTTCGGCTGTCAGTTGCTCGAGGCGGCGCAGCGCGGACATCGCCGTATTCGAGTGAATAGTGGTGACCCCGCCGGCATGGCCGGTGTTCCAGGCCTTGAGAAGCGTGAGTGCGGCACCATCACGGACCTCCCCGACAATGATCCGGTCGGGCCGAAGCCGCATAGTGCTCTTCAGAAGCCGCGCCATGTCGACAGTATCGCTTGTGTGAAGCGAAACGGCGTTGTCCGCCGTGCATCGGATTTCGGCTGTGTCTTCGAGAATGATCAGGCGATCGTCGGGCGCGCGCGCGACGATTTCCGCGATAACCGCATTGGCGAGCGTGGTCTTGCCCGAGCCCGTACCACCGGAAACCACGATATTCATGCGTGATCCGATCGCCTCCCGCAGGACGGAAGCCTGCGCTTCCGTCATGATTTTGGACTTCACATAGTCGTCGAGCGGGATCAGTCGCGACGCCCGCTTGCGGATTGTGAATACCGGTGAGGCGACCACGGGCGGCAACAAACCTTCGAAACGATGTCCTCCGATCGGAAGCTCACCGGAAATGATAGGTTGCTCGATGTCGGCCTCAGACTGGAGTGCGTGGGCCACGCTACCTATAATGACCTCTGCGGCGGTTGAATCCATCGCGCCCGCCGGCACGACGCCGTGACCGAGCCGCTCGATAAAGAGCCTGCCGTCGGGGTTCAGCATGATCTCGACGACGGCCGCATCATCAAGGGCGACGCAGAGCTGATTGCCCAGAGCGTCTTGAAGTTTGCGGACGAGGCGCGGATGAGAACGGAGTTGGGTCATACTGCGCCCCCGATCCGTCCCGCGTTTCTGCTGCCGGCAAGTGAACGATATGTTGCCGGACGAACTCGTTCGAAGCTTTCGCGATCAAGTGGGAGGCTTCCGGCAACCGCGATTGTGTTGCCGATTTGAGCCGGCTCGCCAAGCCGATCCATCGGCCAGCCGGCACGCTTCAATATCCGCTCGAAGCGAAGATCGGTCGCGGTGACGAGTTGGGTATACCCGTTCGCCACCGACCATTCGATAATCGCAGCGAACATGGTGAGGGTGACAAAGTGGAGCTGGCCCCCTCCCCTGCTCGCTGCAACTGAAGTGTCGACACAGAAGCGGGAACTCTCGATCGTCGTCTCTCGCTCGGGAAGCGTGCGCTTTTCCAGGAGCTGCGGAAAAGTGCACTCAAGCATCGTCGGGCCGTTCGCTGGGAGAAGGCGAGCGCAGCCGGCGATCGATCCATCCGGCGTCACAACAAGGATGTAGGTGGGGTGAAGTTCGTCGTACTCATCTCGCTCTTCGCCGGCGACAATTTTGACATCCCATGCCAGCCTGTTGCCGAATACTGCGGCGCGCAGCTGATGCATCTTCTTCAGATAGCTCGCACGACTTTCGTAGATATCCGGAGGAACGACGAGTATTTGCATGCTCTACTCCACATAGATTGGACTACGTGAAGTGGAAACCATGCTTGTCAGCTTCAGGCTACGTGCAGATTTGCACCTACTGATTCTGTCGAGTCGGAGAGAAGTTCAGTACCTGGGACCGTGGCTGGGGGGTGGAAGATGCGCGATTTCATGTGCAAATCTGCAGTTGGACGCAACTGGTCAAGCAACCGGGAATCGATCTAATACTCGGAAAGTCTTCAGCAATATTGGCTGTCCCAAGGTTTCGGCGAACGCGCGTTAACGTGCCGTTAACCAAAAAGCTCTTGCTCGCCAACGAGAATCGACGCTTATTGTTACCGGCGGAACTTTGCCGGTTCCGCGAAAAATACCGCCACTGGCAAGAAATGGGTTTTGAGATGGCGAAGACCGCCGCAAAAATAACGCCTATTGTTGAAGGGCTGACTGCGTTGATGGAGCGTCATGCTGAGGCGCTCTCCAGTCAACTTCAAATACATCATCTCAAGGTATTTCCGCCAACAGCCGAGAAGGGCATCCGGACATTCGCGCCGTCCGAGGCATCGAAACTCCTCGGAGTCGGTGAATCCTATCTACGGCAGATCGCGTCTGAGATGCCGGAACTGAATGTTAGCATCAGCCCGGGAGGGCGGCGAACTTTTTCCATTGAAGATATTCACGTGCTTCGCAAGCACATGGATCAAGTTGGCCGCGGGAACCGACGCTATCTGCCACATCGTCGCGATGGTGAGCAGTTGCAGGTTATTTCCGTCATGAATTTCAAGGGCGGTTCGGGAAAAACGACGACGGCTGCGCATTTGGCTCAGTATCTGGCGATGCGCGGCTACCGAATCCTTGCAATCGATCTTGATCCTCAGGCCAGTCTTTCAGCCCTTTTTGGCAGCCAGCCCGAAACGGACGTTGGTCCAAATGAGACCCTTTACGGCGCGATTAGATACGATGAGGAACGTGTGCCGATCGAGCAAGTCGTTCGAGGGACGTATATTCCAGACCTACACCTCATACCTGGGAACCTCGAACTGATGGAATTCGAGCACGACACACCCCGTGCTCTGATGAAGCGGAAGGAAGGCGACACTCTCTTCTATGGTCGAATCAGTCAAGTCATCGAGGATATTGCTGAGAACTACGACGTCGTCGTCATTGATTGTCCTCCCCAACTCGGCTACCTCACGTTGTCGGCGCTGACGGCTGCGACATCCATCTTGGTCACCGTCCATCCGCAGATGCTTGATGTCATGTCGATGAACCAGTTCCTGGCAATGACGTCGAACTTGTTGAGGGAGATCGAGAACGCCGGAGCCGAATTCAAGTTTAACTGGATGCGTTACCTGATAACCCGCTTCGAGCCGAGCGATGGTCCGCAAAACCAGATGGTCGGTTATCTTCGTTCGATCTTCGGGGAAAATGTTCTTAATTTCCCGATGCTTAAAACCACTGCGGTTTCGGATGCCGGTCTGACGAACCAGACACTTTTTGAAGTTGAGCGTAGCCAATTTACCCGATCAACCTATGACCGAGCTCTGGAGGCAATGAACGCCGTTAACGGCGAGATTGAAACGCTGATTAAAAGAGCATGGGGTAGACCCACATGAGCCGAAAAGATATCCTTGGAGTATCAACAAGCACTGCCGATACAGCGGCAATCGAAAGTAGAACCGCCAAGAACCGTTCCATGCCGCTTCTCGGTGTCGCGAGGAAAGAGCGCGATCCGGCGACGAAACTGACCGCGAACATCGGTAACGCGTTGCGCGAGCAAAATGAGCGGCTCGGCCGAGCCGAAGAGATCGAGAGACGTCTTGCCGAGGGCCAAGCTGTGATTGAGCTGGACGCCTCGTCGATTGAGCCCTCTTTCGTCCAGGATAGGATGCAAGGTGACATCGACGGTCTGCTGGCGTCCATCCGTGAACAGGGGCAGCAGGTTCCAATCCTGGTGAGACCGCATCCAGAGCAGTCTGGCCGCTATCAGGTTGCTTTTGGGCACCGAAGGCTGCGGGCTGTTTCGGATCTGGGTGTGCCTGTGAAGGCAGTCGTTCGCGAGCTCACAGACGAGCAACTTGTCGTAGCTCAGGGCCAGGAAAACAACGAGAGACAAGATCTGACCTTCATTGAGAAGGCGCGCTTCGCACATCGGCTCAACAAACAGTTTACACGAGAAGTCGTTATCGCCGCGATGTCGATCGACAAAAGCAATTTGTCCAAGATGCTTCTTCTCGTCGACGCCCTCCCCTCTGAGCTGATCGACGCTATCGGGGCCGCACCAGGAATCGGACGCCCAAGCTGGCAGCAATTGGCGGAACTCGTTGAGAAAGCGCAATCTCCATCGGAGGCGATCACATTTGCGACCTCAGAGGCAGTGCAAGCATTACCATCGGCGGATCGATTTAAGGCAGTGATCGCTCGTTTAAAGCCTGGCCGGCCCACGCGTGGTCTGCCTCATGTGATGTCGACCCCTGACGGGGACAGACTGGCGCAGGTGACGCAGAGCAAATCGAAACTGGAAATCACGATCGACAGGAAAGCCACGCCGGACTTTGCCGCTTTTGTGCTGGAGCAATTGCCGGCGCTCTACCAAGATTATCGGACCAAGGTTCAACCCAAACACGGAGAGTAATCCGCAAAAGAAAAGAGCCTCCTCAACGTCGCCGCCGCGGAAGCCCTTCTGTCTCTGTAGCAAGAACAGAATCGCATTTCCTCGAATCCTCGTCAAGAGTTTTTGGCACCGTTTCGGTGAGCTGATTTCTTTTGCCTGCTGAAAGGTGAAAGACGATGCAGACGGGAAGTGTGACGACGCCATTTGGGCGGCGGCCGATGACGGTTGCGCTTGTTCGGCGCCAGACGGCGGCGGCCCAGATCAGGCGCGGCAAGACTGTTGATAAATGGAAGGTGTTCAGGGACGCCTCGGCAGCAATGGAGCTGCTTGGGATTCAGTCCAATAGTCTCGCGGTTCTTGATGCTCTTTTGAGTTTTTACCCCGATAACGAACTGAGCCAGGATGCGCAATTGATTGTGTTTCCTTCGAATGCGCAGCTTACGCTACGTGCTCACGCTATGTCAGGCGCCACCTTACGCAGGCATCTCGCCTTGCTCGTGGAAGCAGGGTTGATCATCCGTAAGGACAGCGCCAATGGAAAGCGCTATGCGCGTAGGGACGGAGACGGGCAGATCGAGAATGCGTTTGGCTTTGACCTGTCCCCTCTCCTTGTCCGCTCAGAAGAATTGGCGGCCCTTGCTCAACAGGTGTTCGCTGATAGAGCAAATCTGAGGAGGGCAAGGGAGAATCTGACGATTTGCCGGCGCGATGTTCGAAAGCTCATCACGGCGGCCATGGAAGAGGGTGCTGAGGGCGACTGGCTAACTGCTGAGGACGTCTACGTCGCTCTTGTTCGCAAAATTCCGCGTGCGCCCACACTGTCGGACCTCAGGGCTGTTCTTAAAGAAATGGAGATGCTCCGGGCCGAAATAATCAACCGATTGGAAACGCAGAAATTTCCTGAAAATATAAGCAGCAATGATGCTCATATTGAGCAGCACAAA
This sequence comes from Rhizobium sp. UFLA01-1127, assembly GCF_059803845.1. Lineage (NCBI taxonomy): Bacteria > Pseudomonadati > Pseudomonadota > Alphaproteobacteria > Hyphomicrobiales > Rhizobiaceae > Rhizobium > Rhizobium sp. UFLA01-1127. The sequence goes on from NZ_JAUQTZ010000008.1 coordinate 40,521, forward strand.
CAGAATTCAAATACCGAATCCATACATGAATTTGAACCTCGCTCTGAAAAAGAGCAGGGGGCGAAGTTCAGCGGAAACGCACGACCATCGAGCGAGGCGATGAAAGCGTTTCCGCTAAGTGTCGTGTTAAAAGCCTGCCCAACGATATCGGATTATGGACCTGATGGCACAATCCGAAGCTGGCGGGACCTGATGTCGGCCGCGGTGGTTGTTCGCTCTATGCTGGCCGTAAGCCCCTCAGCGTATCAAGACGCTTGCGAGGTAATGGGTCCAGAAAATACGGCTGCGGCGGTCGCCTGCATGCTGGAGCGTGCTAACTTCATCAGTTCCGCCGGCGGCTATCTAAGGGATCTTACTCGACGTAGCGAACGAGGGGAGTTCTCGCTTGGGCCAATGATCATGGCCTTGCTAAGGGCCAACGGGCAGGTTGGCTCGCTGGCTGGTTAATGCGTGTCGCATTTCTTCAACCTCACAGCGGCGGATCCAAAAAATGTCGGCATTCAACAACCAAAATGAGGGACGAGCTAAATTCCGATAGAAGGTGCGGCGAGGTCGTGGCAGCACAGGCGGGCAATTAAGGTCTGGGTCCCAGTTGACGCAAATGCGCGGGGGCGATGGCCGGATCTTTGGGGGGAGGATTATTCAGTGCGCTTAGTCAGCTTGGTATTGATCGATGTTTCACCGATAAAAGTTGCCATGCCAGAGATTTGCTGAAGAAGCGCCGCCGAGGCGATCTCGGGCCGCAATTGGTGACTTGCTCTGTGACCTTGCTATTGCCGAGCCCGCGCCAGTGGAGAGATCGGTCGGCCGGTGCGAGGCGGACCATGTCACCAAGCTTGGACGCATAGTTCATCCAGCCCGAATTGCCATTGTCGGCCACGCGTTCGGCAATTCATTTGCCGCGTTGCCGCCACCTGTTGGGCCGGCGCCTGAGAACCGCGAGTTCAGTGGAGGATGATTCATATTGTTGATAAATCCGGCGCCACTGAAAGCGCCGGGCTGCTTGTCACACCGATTACCTTCTTATGCAGGGGCAGCCACACGCATGTGCAACTTTATTGGATGGAGCTTACCCAAGGCGCTGCCGCGTCCATTGGCTATGGAGCCACAAACCCGTCTTCAGCAGAAGACTGAACACAGAAACTGTGACACTCTCAATGATTCTCTTGTGGTCAGCTGACCACGAGCATAATCCATTGAAACTAATTGTTTTTCGAGGCCGGCAAGTATCTTGACCGACGCGAGGACTTTGGCGCGAGGGTCAGACGGTAGTGGTTCAATGCGACGGACGTCATTGTTGTGGTCAGCTGACCACAACTCTAAGCCTTTGAAAGTGAAGCTTTTTATCGAATCATGAATTTCGCGCTTAGTTGCGTGAATAGCAAGTTGAGTTGAGTGCGCCCGTATCGCTCATGCTTGGAGCCACTATGAGCATGCTGTTCGAGCTGTTCCAGTTCGAGGTATGGAAGAGCTGCTGCACCTTTCGAGCAGCGCCCAATATTGGAAGCCACCAGCCAATGGCTCTATAGTTTCTCCGCAATAGCGAACCCTCGTTTTGGCGGCTATAATCACGCTATGTAAATCGCCTTGGCGATATCTCGCGCATACAATCCCAGGCAGCCTTCGACGGCGGTATTGGACATGATAGCGGCCGAAATGCCCTTTAGGGGATCGATGAACCAACTGTGGCCATAGACTCCGCTTCAGGTGACCGATCCTTTTGACATCGGAGACTCTGCGAGAACCGGATCCTGAATCACCGCGCCCAAAAAGGAGAATCGCTCTCCTGGTTCAGCTGGGCGCGGGATATTACCGATCTCGTTGAGAAGCGCCGCTCTCGCAGTGTACGTCTTCAAGATGGGAGCCTCGCCCCGGCGGATGGTTTCAAGAAAGGCGATCAGATCCGGCGCTGTCCCCACCATACCCGCGCCACCGGATTGGAAAGCCTTTGGGTTGAAGAGCCGTGTGGGCGCAAAGGTCAGCAAGTTGCCATCACTGTCCGGGACTAGATGCTGATCATTCATCCGGACGGCGGTTGGATTGCCATCAGCATAAGGCGTTGCAAGTCGCTCTTGGTCACTGACCGAGAAACCAGTGTCGCTCATCTCAAGCGGTTCGAGCACGTGCTGATGCACCGCTTCATCCAGGCTACACCCTTCGATCCGGACGATAACTGCTCCAAGGACGTCGATGGCGATCGAGTAAGACCAGAGCGTGCCCGGTGCGGCCATGAGCGGGAAGGTTGATAGTCGGCTGAAGTTCTCCTGGAAATCGAGGTCTGTATCGGAAAGACCAGCGTTGAACATTCGCCCCGGTGGCGTGGTTTGCTGACGGAAGCGAGACGAAATATGGTCCCGGTTTCGACGGGTTTCCCTATTTCGCGATCGGCATAACCCGCGGCGCGGCTATAGACGGTCTCTCCGTCCTCGACGACGATCACGACAGTGCCGACGATCTTGCCTGTCTCGATCGCCTTCTCGATAATCGCGTCGATCCGAGCCTTCATCACAGCAATCCTCCCGTGGCCTGCAAAGCAGGCACAGGACTACATATTCCGCTTATGTCCGCAAGGCGACGCAGTGCCGTGAGATGTCGTGTAGAACCGTAAGTGATCGTGATACTGTCGCTCACATAATCAATCGAGCCGCCCGTCCGTTCTTTCGCTCGGCATTGTTGTAGTAGCTCGCCGCCTGCGTCACTGACTTATGTAGGGATTGCTGCATCGCCTCCTGCAAGGAAACGCCGCGGTTGGCGGCTTCCGTCAGATAGCCGGACCGCAGCCCATGCGCCGAAAACACTTCCGGATCCAACCCAGCCAGCTTGCACCGGCTCTTCAAAATCAGATTGACCGACTGCGGCGTCAGCGCTCGCCGGTCGATGTTTCCCCACTGGTCGATCCGCCGGAAGAGCGGTCCGCTCTCGATCCTTGATTCTTCAATCCAGCGCTTCAGCGCGACAACCGGCCGGCCAATCAGAACGGTATGCGCCTGATCTTCAGCCGTCGTCGTCTTGGTTCGGCCGAGATGAATGGTGAGACACGGCAGGAGAGGGGAGGCGGGATTTTTCGGATCGGCATGCACCGGCTCCTCGTCTCCTCGACCCGCAAACCGGCAACTTCGGATCGCCAGCGGCCGCCGGAGGCAAAGCACGCTGTACGGCAAGTTTCTAGATCGAGGCACGAAGATCGCATCCTGGCGATAAGACGCACGCTGATCGCCTCTTACGGCGGAAACGACGAAAAGCTGACTGTCGTGAGGAAGGCAGGCCATGCAGCCCCAATCGCGCGGCCTGACGTGAAATCAAGCTGATGTCGGCGCACGAGACGCGGGCGAATACACTTTTCTATTTTTTGGCTTCGGGCATATTTAATGCGTATCGCGTGTGGCGCCGCTCGCCGCTCCGGGTCATTGCTCCCTTTTCCACCAAATCCTGAAGGTCGCGTGTTGCAGTGGCGCGGGAGGTTCCGGTGATCGAGATGTAGTTTTCGGCGCTTAGACCTCCTTTGAAGCCTTCGATCCCTTCTCGAAACATACGGGAGACGACCTTGTCCTGGCGTTCATTGAACTGACCGCGGAATCGGTCGTAGAATTTTCCTTTGCGGATATAAAACGCGATGCGGGCAAGGGTGGTTTGCTGCGCGTCCAATATGGTCTGGGAGAAATAGACGAGCCATCCAGTTACGTTGAGCGTGCGCTGATTTTTTTCTAATTCGCCGTAATACGCCTTGCGGCTCTTTTCGATTGTGTATGCAAGTGAGGTCAGGCTCGGTTGCCCGATACTTTGCGCAAGCGACTTTTCCGCCAGCGCTCGGCCGATCCTGCCATTTCCATCTTCGAAGGGATGGATACTTTCGAAATAGAGGTGACCGATTGCGGCCCGCGTCAGAGCGGGAAGGGGAGTGGTGCCTTCTGGTGAGGATCTATCGAACCATGCCAGATACGCATCCATCTCGACCGGTACTTGTCTGGAGGGTGGCGCCTCGAAGTGAACTATTGGTTTGTCGAAACGTCCGGACACGATTTGCATTGCATCGTCGTGCGTCCGATAGCCGCCAATCGTAGCAATGTGACGGTTTCCAGCCATCAGCATGGAGTGCCAGCGAAAGAGGGTCTCGTGAACGAGCGGCTTGGACCAGGTCTCGAAGACGTCGATCATCATCTCGGCAATCCCACGTTCCTGGGGCCGGATTGCTCGGTTGTCGGCGTCAAGGCCGAACTGCCGGCGCAAGGACGACTGCACGCTCAGCCGATCGAGCATCTCACCTTCGATCTCGGAGGTCTTGACGGCCTCGTCGCTTAATAGTTCAATGCGCAGCGACTGGCTATCTTCGGCATCAAAGTGCCGCACCGCGCCTATGATCTCTCCCGAGGACCTGAGAAATTGCCGCTCGAGCGGCTCGAGTGCTTCGAGGTCATAGTTAAAGTGCGGCCAACCGCTCTGCGTCCAATTCCAGTGCATGAGTTATAGCCATCGTTTCTATAACTCAAATTTACATAGTTTGTGAGGCATAGCAACGGAGTCTATCGCTCATCGTATGTCGGTCAACGCAAGGATTGGCAGTTTGGGCTACACTATCAGACGCGCCGCCCGCCCGTTCTTTCGTTCGGCATTGTTGTAATAGCTTGCGGCCTGGGCCACCGATTTATGTAGCGACTGCTGCATGGCTTCCTGCAAGGATACGCCGCGATTGGCCGCCTCGGTCAGATAGCCGGATCGCAGCCCATGCGCCGAAAACATCTCTGCGTCCAACCCCGCCAGCGTGCACCGGCTTTTCAGGATCAGATTGACCGACTGCGGCGTCAGCGCCCGCCGGTCGATATTGCCCCACTGGTCGATCCGCCGGAAGAGCGGTCCGCTCTCGATCCTCGCTTCTTCAATCCACCGCTTCAACGCGACAACCGGCCGGCCAATCAGAACAGCATGCGCCTGATCTTCAGCCGTCGTTGTCTTGGTTCGGCCGAGATGAACGGCGAGACACGGCAGGAGAGGGGAAGCGGCGTCTCTTGGATCGGCATGCACCGGCTCTTCATAGACCAGATCCTCGACCCGCAGGTCGGCGACTTCCGAGCGCCGCCGGCCCCCCGAGGCAAAGGCGGTGAGCAACAGGGCGCGATCGCGAAGGTCAACCAGGCGCTCGCCGGCACAGGTGGCCAGCAGCTTAGCCAGCACATCGCCAGTGACGGCTCGTTTGCTCTTGCGGCGGCGTTGCCGCGGCGCGGCGCGCACGGCCAGACGCAAAGCTGATTTCAGAGAAGGGGCGGAGAAAGCCCCCGTCAGACCACGCCAGCGGGTGAGGATCGACCAGGAGGTCAGGCGCCGGCGCACCGTATCCGGCGCATGCGGGCCGTCGGCGCGCAGCAGACCTCTGGCGCGCAATCCGATCTCGACCTCATCAGGCATGCCGTGGGAAGAATCCTCGGCACGCTCGACCGGATCCCAGAGATGATGGGCCACGAATTTGAGGAGCAGGCTTTCTGGCGCCGGCCAGGGGAGGGGGTTGCCGGTGGCAAGCTCGCACCAGGCCTCGAGATAGCCGAGATCGGAGGCAAGCGCCCGCAGCGTATTGGCGCCCATACCCTGCTTGGCGAGATGCTTGAGAGTGGCAACATCCTCGTCGGTCAGTAGCGTCGCCAACTGATCGCGGCGGGCAAAGGGCAGGATGGCGTCGAGCGCATCGAGCTCCTCGGCGCGCCTTTCAACCGAAGTTGATGATGCGCCGCTCATTTCGGCAGTCCGTTTTCGTCATAGAGATCGTCGTGGTTCGAAGTCTGATCACCGTTTGCCGGGCGACCCGCGGCTGCCAGCGCCAGGAAATCATCCATCGTGCTTTGATCGAGCTTCGGGATCGCGCTCAGAATAGCGATAGGCTGCCCGGTACGGCAGATGACGATCTCATCATTGCGCCGGGCGAGATCCAACAGCTCTTCGAATCGTTCGGCCGCTTCGGGAATATCCGCAAAAATCTTCATCGCTATTGCCCCTCACCAGACCCGTTCGTGCAGCACCGTGTCGAAAGCCACGTCCAGCGACAAGAAGGTGCAGTGCTCCAGCCGTGTCTGGGCGGCAAGAATGCGATCCCAGGGATCGCGGTGATCCCAGTCGAAGCTTGCCGCAAGCTCGGCGTGCAGATCGCTGATGGCGAGCGTTTGCAAACCGCTGGCGGTGACCGCGGCGCGCAATTCCTGCGGCTTCAGGTCGAGCTTTTTGAGGCGCATCTTATTGTCGAGCTCGTAGAAGGATATGGCGCTGACCAGGATAGTATTCTCCTTGTCCTCGATCAGTGCCCGGGCCGTGCCGGACAGCCGGTCGCTGCCGATCGTCCACCAGTAGACGGCGTGGCTGTCGAGCAGCACCTTCATGGCTTGGGCTCGCGCTCGGCTGGTCCGCCCTGCCAGATGCCGACATCGTCGTTGAAGTCGCCGGCGTCGATCGCCGCCTGCTCAGTGTCGATATCGTCGAACAGGTTGTCGGGCAGGCCACGCTGGCGCAGCAGGCCGAACGGGCGTTTGCCACCGCCGGCCGGGCCGATACGCGCGTAGACTTCATTGCCGCGCATGATAACAATTTCCTCACCCTGGTTGGCTCGTTCGAGCACCTCGGCGAAATTCTTGCGCGCTTCGCTGATCTTGTAGCTGGTCTGGGGCATTGTGCGCTCCCGATATAGTGTCTTTTGACGCTATTGTAGCAGCGCGAATGCGCGGGTACAAGGCGCTTGTACGGATCACTATCGATACCTGAATACTATCGATAGCTACAACACCAACTCACCGCCATGCTATGTGAGGAACTATAACATTTATGTAGAGTTCGTTTAGCAAATCGTTTACCATGATTTCAATGGCTTACGATCTCGCGAAAATCAGCATGGATACCTTGATGCGGCCGGCTTTCGACGCCGGTGTCGCCTTCACCCGTCTCGATGAGCGCATCGCCTGCTCGTCCGTCGGCGTAGGCTTCCTCGAACGCATGCATTTCGCCGACGCCTGTGCCTCGTTGTGGATCGACGGCGAACTCGTCCATCTCGAGGACCTCGTCCTCCACGACGCCACAAAGGATATTCGCACACCCACCCACGAACTGACAATCGCCCGCGACGTGTTGCGCACCCGCCGTCGTATTGCCGCCCAACCCGCCGGCTGGGCGCTGTCGGCCGACGGTTTGCGAACGCTGCGGCAAACCTCGGACATCACCTCGGTCGGCGCGGGCGAGATGCAGACGGCCGACGTCATTCGGCGAGCGGTCGCCATCGATGCGGAAGGGGAGGGGGATGATTTTGATGACGCGGAAAATCTGCCCGGTGTCGACTATGCCGCCATCGACGCCGTGCTGGCCCGATCAGAGGCGGCAATCGAGATCGCCACACGGCCCGGCCGTGTTGGCGGCAGCCGTGCATCGGAAAAAGATCCGATGATCTATGATCTCGACTGGGATGAGGATGCCCGACTCGATGAATGGCGCGGCGTGCTGCGCGAAGCCGAACGCCTGCCGGCGGTGCTGCAGGCGGTCGTTGCTCTCGATGCCTGGAACGAACTGTCCGTGCTTCAGCATGCCCCTTGGCTCGGCCGGCTGTGGTCCGCTGCGATCTTGCGCCAAGCCGCCATCACCACCGGCGCCCATCTCGCCGCCATCAGCCTTGGCCTGAAAACCATTCCCGTCGATCGGCGCCGGCATCGCGATCGCGAGATCCGGCTGCTCGCCATCGCTCATGGAGTTTTGGCGGCCGCCGAGATTGGAATGAAGGAGCACGACCGGTTGGCGCTCGCGAAAACCATGTTCGAGCGGAAGCTGGATGGGCGCCGTGCGTCGTCCAAACTGCCGGAGCTGGTCGAGCTGGTGATGGCGAAGCCGTTGGTGTCGGCGGGGATGGTGGCGAAAACCCTTGATGTGACGCCGCAGGCGGCGCGGCGAATCGTTTTGGAGCTCGGCTTGCGCGAGATGACGGGGAGGGGGAGGTTTCGGGCGTGGGGTGTTATTTAATTCACCTGGCTTTTGCACCCGCTCGAACCGCTATCTACGCCGAGAACACTGCTTGTCTGATAGCGCAGGTACGTCGCCCCGAGTTCCGCATTCTAAGAAACAACCGTTAATTGCTTTTTCAGCATCGATGGGTAAGCTTTGAACTGATTTTTGAGCAGATCAGACATGGCAACAAAGATTTTCGATATAGTCAACGTAACTAAGCGCTATAAAGCCGAGAAGTACGAGTTTTTTCTCAGCATGAAAAGCTGGAGAAAATTTCGGACGCGCTACAACCTAACTTGGTCGAAAGAGCGCTTTATCGAGGGAGGACACGCGGTCATTCCAGACGAGAGGGGAATTTATTTCTTTACGATTGAGCTTTCTCCATCGAAATTACCTTCGCACGGCTACATTTTGTACATTGGGGAAGCGGGACAGGACTCCGAAAATACTCTCCGGAAGCGATATGTGCAGTATGTCCGAGAGTGGAAAGGCGGCCACGGTAGGCCTGCAGTGAAATTCATGATCGATAACTGGATGGGTGACCTGTTCTTTAATTTCGCTCCACTTCCAGATACGAAGGTTGATTTGAAGCAGCTAGAAACCTCTCTTCTCAACGCGCTCATCCCTCCGATTAATAAGCGTGATTTCGATGCCGAAATCATGGCACCAAGGGCGGCGGCATTCTAATGGCTAATGATCGTCTCGTTCTGCCGGCGCTACGTGGCAGCTTTGGCAGCTGGATCTTTTACTCCTGCCTGGTTCCCATTACGGAGGTAGGGAAGCGCGTTAAGTTTGCAGAAGAAATCCACACCGATAAGGCGTTGTCCCGCCTGATACAGCGAAGCCTCGAAGGGCCGAGGGCGCGTCAGATTGCGCAGTATCTGTCGAGCAATGACGAGCGGTTTTTCAACTCTCTCGTTCTTGCGACCTATGGGGGAAGTCCAGAGTGGTTGGAAGTCGGTAACTTCCATTCAGAGAAAAGTCAGGACCTCGTTAGGCACATTTCTGAACAGGCATTGAACACCTTGGGCTTCTTAAGCTTGAGCGGAAAAGAGAAACTGTTTGCGATTGACGGTCAACACAGGCTGGCGGGTATCAAAGAAGCCCTAAGTGAGGGAATGGCGCTGGGTGACGATTTGCTTCCGGTCATTCTTGTTGGGCATAAACGCACAGCTGCAGGGATGCAGCGTACTCGCCGTCTCTTTACCACGCTCAACAAGACTGCAGTGCCAGTTAAAAAGCGCGACATCATCGCGCTTGATGAAGACGACGTCATGGCAATCATCGTGCGGCAACTTGTCGAGAACGAAGAGAAATTCAAAGACCCGAAAATAGCTGTTATTACCAGCCAAAATATTCCGGTCGGGAACCGAGTGTGTCTCACCACGATATCGAGCTTGTACGATATTCTCAAGCTTCTCTTCGTGTACGCATCGCAAGTGAAATCGGATAGAAAACTTCGATTTAATCGACCGTCTGACGCGAGATTGGCCAGCTACAAATCGATAGCGCTGGAATACTTCAACGCTCTCGCAGCTGCCTTCCCTGCGGTAAAGGAAATTTTCGAGGCTGCTGATCCTGGGAAGGTTACCGAGGGTTATCGTGGACCTCACGGCGGACATATTTTATTCAGAACAATCGGTCTCGACATGTTCACTAGGATCGCTATTGAACTTGCCGCTACGCGCAAGATAGCGCTTGAGGACGCGGTTGAGCTGATGAAAGCTCTTCCAACCAATTTGGAGGAAGCGCCTTATCGCAATGTAGTTTGGAGCGTTGCGGCCCACACTATGCGGGTTTCGAACAAAACGGTCGCCCGTGACATTCTGCGCTACATGCTTAACCTGAATGTCGATGAGGATGAGCTGCTTGCCCGGTATCGGGTCGCTATGAATGTGGAAGCTGACGACGTGTCGATCTCTTTGCCGGAGAAAGTCGTTTGAGCGTTACAGGTGAAGATAGCAACAGTCTGCGCGACTCGATTCGCTTGGCCTCGTATGCTCAAAATTCAGAGAATTTTAGATCTCTCAATCAGCTGATGTGGCAGATCCCACTCATTGGAATGACGCTTACCGGTGGGCTGTGGTTTGGAGTGTCGAAGACCGAAGCTTCTCCACTGTTTCAGGTCTGTTTGCTTGGATTGGCCACCGTTGGAAACGCCGGCCTATTAGCTGTGCTTCAGCGACTTCGATATGTAATGCAGCAGTATCTATTGTGGCTCAAGAACTTCGATCCGCCCAGCCACGTTGAGGTGCCGGGCGAAGGCTTTTTCACACGGCCGTATATCGTTAGAAGGGCGTTTCAGATAGTCTTGGGGCTTGCATCAATGGCGAGCTTCGTTCTCATGGGTACGACTATGTTAAATGCGGGATGGTTCGGTGAATCGAAGAGCTCCAGAGCGATCGCCTTCTATGAGCGCCAAGCTAAAGATCTGGCTGAAAACTATGAACTCATTCCTTTCGAGCAGGCTCATCCCCTATTGTTCAACGAGCTGGGTGGAAAGCCGCCAAAGTCGATCCTGGATGTGGGGGCAGGGACCGGCCGTGATGTCGATTGGATGGCGGCGAATGGCCACAGCGTCGTCGCCGTTGAGCCGGCGAGCTCCTTTCGAGCTTTAGCTTCTCACTTACATCCAAACACGTCCGCGCAGTGGATTGATGATAAACTGCCGAAGCTGGAGAAGCTGGCAGCGCAGCGCTTTGATTGGATCGTCCTTAGCGCAGTCTGGATGCACATCCATCCAATGGAAAGGCCCGAGGCGCTGACACGCCTGAAGGCTCTTTTGGCCCCGGCCGGCAAGATATACGTTACGCTTCGCTTGGGACCGCCTGATTCCGCCCGTGAGATCTATCCAGTCAGCGTCGAAGAGCTCCGCGACATCGGCAGACCGCTTGGTCTGAAACTGCAGGAGTTCGGCGAGCGAGAAGATCTTCTGGGTAGACAGGAAGTTAAATGGCGAACGGTGGTTTTGTCGCAGTAGTAAGCTGAGCAGTTGGCTCAGCTCAAGCGGATCAGGTACCAGCGAACATCGCCTGCGATACCTTTTTCCAGCAACTGATGGCCGTCAGAGTTGACCATATGTGGTATATCGATGTCCGCAAGTGGATCGGTGCACTCCACGCGAATGAACGTCCCGGATGGTAATTTGCGAACCGCCTTGCGAGTTCGGGTGACTGGAATAGGGCAGTTAAGCCCTTTCATGTCCAGCAGATAGACTGTCTCGTTTTCTGAAATCACTTGCGCACCAAAGTTTCAACATCATCTAGAGATAGCAGGTAACCGTGTGCCCGGGTGGCATCAGTGCCAGACAATTTGACGATCATATCCCCACGACCAAGCAAATCTTCGGCTCCGGGCTCGTCGAGAATGATCTGAGATTCGGAACTTTTCTGGACTGTGAGGGCGATCCTCGCGGTGACATTGCTCCGAAGTTGGCCCCGGAAGGTCTGAGCGTCCGGTCGCTGTGTCGCCAGAATCAGATGGATGCCTGCTGCGCGGGCCAATGTTGCCAGCCGAACGAGTCGTGCCTCTGCATCCCGGTCTTGGGATACAAGGTCCGCAAGCTCGTCTACGCACGCCACGATAAACGGGTCGCTCATTCCCTTTTTAGCCGCTTCAGCAAGGCTGTTAACGCCGAGTTCTCTCATGCGACGATAGCGATCGTCCATCTCGATCGTGAGGTCCTCGAGCATCGTACCGCACTCAGCGATGCCGATGGCCATTTTGTCGCGCCAGAGAAAACGCGAATTGGCGTAAACGCCGAATTCAACTTGCTTGGGGTCCATCAAGGCTAGGCGCAAAGTCGCGGGAGAATGCTTCGTAATCAACGACACCAGAAGGGAATGCACGCAGACACTTTTGCCTTGACCCGTCGCACCACCCACCAACAAATGGGGTGCGCTGGTCAGGTCGAACTCAATCGGCTTCCCAATAACGTCTACGCCAGGACTGACAATGAGGTTCTTACCGTCTGTCGGCACTGAACTCAGAGCTTCGAGCAATGCCTGCTTGCCTTCGATTCGCCAAGTGGCGCGCGGGCGAGGGATATCAATCAAGACCGTGCGAGCTTCGTCGCCTGCGCTCCATGTTGGCATCTGCTGTTGAAGGTTCATGGAGAGCGCAAGTCTCTCCAACCCGCGCTTCAGTTTGTCCAACTGGTTGACGTCCCGCAACGTCACTTTGTACTGCGTTAGACGTGGACCATGGACGACGCCTTTGACCTCACCGTTCACACCGATTTCGGACAGGCTGCGAACAAGTTGTGCAGACTGGTCGTCAGCTGGAGTCGCTTCGGACGCGATCTGCGTTGTGGTCGACGTCCGCATTGAACGGTCCGGCAGATCAGCTCGTCGTTTCACAAGAGTGCCAACGAAGTCATCAAAATCCTCGTTGCTGTTTTTCCAATCCTCGTAAAGAAGGCCAGCGCCACGGTGCCAGTGGTGTCTCAGCTGGCTCCGGAACGTGTCCATGCCCTCAGAGGTGGCGGTCCCGAACGTCTTAGCATGGGTCAATACCAGCCCAACCCAGATAGCCACGTCATCCTGCGTGAATAGCGATGAGGCCGGGATTTCCAGCCCTTTGGCATCGACAACCTCATCGGCTAAGGCTCCCAAGGAGAGCGATCTTCCAATTGCCAATCTTGCGACGGCAGCTTTGGTGGATAGTCCAAGGACCTCCATGAGGTTCTTAGTAAGACTATCTGCGTGTGCCGAGGTTCGAAAGCGTGCCGCCATAATCTGCTGAAGACTGACGCTGCTCATGCTACGTCCTCCAGAAAGTATCGATCCTCGTAAGCGGTCGTTCTGCCAATGCCGTCACCAACGTCAGCATGGTCTAAGAGATAAGTCTTGGAGACGTTGTCGCGAATGCGCTCAAAGAAACCGCCGTCGATTTCTTCGTCTTGGCTCAAAAGGATCACCTGGCGGTTCTTTTCGCCGGTCCAGTACTTCAGAATGTTTTGACGATGTCTGCTGTCCAAACGGCCAAGCGGCGTGTCCACGACGAGAGGAGCCTTTACCCCAGACACGCGTGCCAGCCCGGCAATCAGAGCAGTCGCAAAGATCTGATTTTCACCAGCAGAGCGATCGAATGCCAGTGGCTTACCCGATTTGCCGAGAATGATAGTTGTGCCATCGTCTTTGATCTCGATCTTCGACACCTGGTCTTTGTGTGCTAGCTGCTTGTAGACCGACGTCATGTTAGCTGCGAGTTCTTTCACCTTCAATGGGAAGAGGGCCGGTATGACCGCTTCAATGACCCTCCGGACTCGGTCCGAACGTTCGATGATCGCGCGCGCTGGCGACGACTCGTCGAGCTTCCGGCGCTCGCGCTCGTAATCGGCTCGCTGCGACGAGATCTGTGCATCCAAGGCGACAAGGCGTCGATCATCAGCCCGATGTTCGTCGTCCAGGGATGTCATTTGATCCTGAATGTTCTTCAATTCGGCCGTCAAAGAAGCCAGTGTTCCGTCGCGGTCTATGCCCTCCAAGCGGGTGATCTTTCGTCCGAGGTCGTCAATGCGGTCGGTCAGATCCGTTTCTGCTCGTAGCACATCTTGAATTTCTTGATATCCCAAGGACATGTTTCCGAGTGTCGACAGCACACGTTCTCGGTCTGCGGACGAAAGATAGTCATGATCGATGACATCCGCGCAGTCGTTTGGCGGAGGATAGAACAAGCTCGCCCAAGCAGCATTCATTCGACTGCGGACGGCCTCAAGCTGCTCGTCAGTTAACGGGGGGTCGATTGCAGGATGCGTCTGGCTTTCGTATGCCGATTTGAATTCCAGTTGTCGAGGTTCCAACGCACGCTTCTCGGCCTCCCACTGAAACCAGCGTTGCTCTCTTTGGAGCTGTGTTTCATAGGCGGCGATCAGCTCTTTAGAGACCAGATGAAATGGCAGGCGAACTGCCAGAAAGTCCTCAAGCTTTCGATGCGTGTCTCGCAACTGCGCGCGGACCTGCTCTCGTTGTTCGATAAGGTCCTTATAGGTCGCGGTGTCTCCGCCACCGCCGCCGGCTGCTGTAACCCTCTCCAGCAGGGATTGAAACTCACCGTCAAGCCGTCCCCTGCGATGCGTGGCTTCATCAAGCTTCTTTTTGAGTTCTGAGGCGGTTCGTTCGTTTTCGGAGAGCTGATTGAAAAGAAGGGTGAGCCTGTCTTCGTCGACATTCGCAACGGTTTCGCGCTTCGAGCGCTCAAATTGCTTCAACCGATCCGCGAGGTTGCGGAGCAAGACGACACCGAGGAGACCTTCGAGACCCTGCTTTACCTGCTCTACCCGACCTTGATCGGCGAGCTTCTTGACCTCTTCGCCATCAAAAAAGAAGAAAGGTGCCACGTGTGCGGGAACGAAGAATTCGTCCAGCGCCTCGGAGAGATGGAAGGAGTTTCTACCATCAGAGCGCGGGAGCTGCGGCACGCCCCGGAGGATTTCGCGATAGGTCGCCTCTTCGTCAGTCCAGCTGCCGTTGGAACGGAAATACCATTTTCGCGCGATTTCCACGGCCTTGCTTTTAGTTCGGTGAATGACAACCTTGACCATCATCGTGTCTCTGCCAGCCCTGAGGGCCTCACCGTTAAAGGCTTTCTCAAGAAAGGTGGGATAACCTCTGGTCTCGTCCGTCTTTAGTCCAGCGCGGGCAAGGTGGGACATTGCGTCTTTGCCGTACAGGCAAAGGTAAAGAGCCTCCAGTATGGAAGTTTTCCCGTAACCGTTCATACCGCCGATCAGTACGACATTGCGGCCGTCTGACGGTTCAGGAAACTCAAACTCCTGGCGTTGATATGATTTGAAGCAAACGAGCTCGATCTTAGAAATCCACATGTGCTTGTTGCCCGCCCCTCAATCCATTCGCCCAAGGATTTCTTCGATCCGTTGATATATGCCAGCGGCGCGCTCCTGATGCTGCCGAGCGCGCTGAAGACCGACTAGCTCGGCTAGAACGTCCACTGGCACATTGTTGGCGGACGCAATCTCGGTCAAAACGCGGCTTGCCTCGTCGTCGGCCCATAACGGCAGATCGTTCACCTGTGCTTCTTCGTTGAAAATGTCAGACATCGGCCAAGCCCCCCTGAGCCTGCAACTCTTCGGCCCAATGTCCGTAAATTAGCTTGAACTCCTCTTCCCTGATGAGCTGGTCGCCAAACTTTTCTTGGACATCGAGAAGTCTAGTCAGGATTTCGCGACGCGCCTGAATAGTGAAAGGTCCGGGTATGTGCTTTCCGTTCATATCAAAGGAAAGCTTTCCGTTTCGCCTAACAATCTGACGCATCTCCGGATTGTTCCGAATCGAGCGAAGCCAATCTCGGAAATCGATGAGGGGCTGAAAGTGATGCTTTCCAGCGTCCACAAAACCTTGAAGGCTCTTGTCCTTCTCAACGACCGTGCAGGTCCAGCAGCCGAATCTACTATTCGAGGTTCCGCATCCCGGTGCTTCGTCAGCACTTAAAACTACCGGACACTCACCGCCCTCTGAGTCGCGATATAGCTTAATCAGCGAAGAATGGTCGCCACCCCAAGGAGCATGTTTCGTCCCGAGGATTTCCCAGACATCCTCCAGTCCCAAATCGACGATCGGTCGGTAAATCAATGCTCCAGGAAGTCGCTCGTGCGGAGATAGATTGCCTCCACGCCCATTTTGCCACTTGTCGATCGACCGCTGGCGAGACTGGCTTTCGTCGCGACGGACACCTAGAATCACTATTGCCGCGCCGGACTCGGAGACTTTGTCCTTGATATAACCGCTGGTCGGCTGGATCTTTAGACGGTCGGTGCACCACCGCATGGTCATATTCGGGCTCGGGTACCCCTTGCCGATCAACAGAACCCAAAAGGTCTTATCCGGATCAGGCTGTGTCCGAGCTACCGTGATGGGCAGATCCAAGCTCTCAGCTGCTTCAGATATTCGAGCGCTAACTTGGTCAAGGTGGCTAATCACGAGAGGCGACTCCACCATCGTGTCATTAGATACGATGTGGATGGGGCGCGTGCGTTTCGAGGGCGAGATGTCTAGCAATGCTTCAAAGACGGCGTGGGTAACCACCGTGCTGTCTTTGCCACCCGAAAAACCGATAATCCAAGGGTAGTTCTGTTGTTCGGAGAGGTACTCCCTTTTCACATTCTCGACGATTGTCGACCAGGTTTCTTCGATTGAAACGTCGTCGTCGAGCTGTAGCGGAATAAATGCCATTATCTGTATTCTTTCGGTACGCGCCTTGAAAGCGGAAGTTCGGACTGCGCGTCATCGTCATGCCGTGCAACAAATTCGGAGACCGCGCGGCGCACGATCCATGCAGTTGACAGATTCATGTCGGCCGCTAGCCGAGAAATGGCAGCATGGTCCCTTTCGTCCAAGCTGACGCTCAGTCGTACCGGATGCTTTTGCCCTTTCGGCCTAGCCATGTTTGCTCCCGTGCAAATTGCAGCATCAAATTGCACCACAAAACCGCAAAAAACAAGTTGCTAGCGTGATTTCCAAGTATATTTTCTCCATCTACAGCGGCGGCAGTTCAACTGAATCGTCTGATTTTAGAGAGATTTTAATGGCGAAACCTGAATCACCCAATCGACGCCGCATAGAAGATGCCCTCGCCGAGTTTGATGCTATCGGACAGGCAGCCTTTCTTTTGAAGTACGAAAAGGGGCATGCGCCCGATCGTTGGTTGCTCAGGGTTCGCGGTCGGTTCTACCCGATGAAAGCTGTTTGGGTCGCTTCGCACCAACCGCCAGCGGATCCAAGTGACGTTGACTATCGAAATGGAATTCGCGACCTCCGAGACCTTGGGTACGTCGATATAGTCGCAATGGAAGAGAAGGATCACCGTCCGCCACTTGCAACGCCTACTCGCGATAGCGTGCTAGCTGCAATGCAAGAATTTCGTTCGAGCGGCACTGAGGCATTTCTTCGTCGATACACAGAAGGCCATGCGCCGAAGAGCAGGTATTTGCGTTACGAAGGGGTGGCCTACCCTTTGAAGGCCTTATTCGCAGCTTCAAACGTACCGCCGATCAGGCATCGGCACTTTGGGTACAAGCATGCAGAGGCCGAAATGAAAGCACTCGGCTTTGATGTCGTTATTCTGCGTACTCCACCAAAACTGGTCGATCCGAAGAAAACCGATGATGATGTCTCTGAAGGGTTAAGGATCGTGAGGGAGCTGAACGTCATCAAGCGCAACCGGGCGATCGTCGAGAGAGTCAAAGCTTCGAAGATGCCGCTGGTATGTGAAGCTTGCGGCTTTGATTTTGAAAAACGTTACGGGGCACATGGCCGAGGTTTCATTGAAGCCCATCATGTAGAGCCCCTTTTCAAGAGACAAGGCGTCGATGAGCCAACGACTGCAGCGGATTTCGCGATGCTGTGCGCGAATTGTCACCGTATGGTTCACTATGGCGGTGGCTGCCTGACCCTTGATGCGCTTAAAAGCCTAATTCAGGCTCACGCCGAGCAGGGGTAATATCTCGTTAGAGCGAAACGCTTCACCACGCTACGGTCGTACTGCGACTCGCAGATTGAGGTCTCGCGTCTAACCATCTTTCGCCAGTCTATCCGAGCAGCTCTTACGCGTTCAGATGTCATGCGCCTTCTGCCTTAATGAACATTCGCAGACCGGCCCTTTCTCGCGCGCCGATAACCAAGCCCAGGCTTGGAAAATCGAAATGATAGCGGTCGCGCCAGCACCAATCCGGATGTTCGTTCGTCAAAACAGAGATCCTAAGTTGCAAGAAATGGCACTCTAGCGAGAAAGCGGGGACCTGATTCTCGAGTTTCGGTCCTCCGAAGCAAATCCGCAATATCAATCGGCTCTGACGGGTATCGAGCCGGGAGACGGACCTCCACCTCTTCGATGGTAACGACGAACTGGCCCTTTTCGAGAGCGGTGAGCGCTTCGTTGCTGATTCGGGCCGTTAGCTTCCATTCGGGAAGACCATCTTTGATTCTAGCGTCGTCAGTCGGCCAGGATTCAGAGACAGCAAGCTCAAGCTGGCGGCGTCCGAGTTCTTCGCTGTCCGATTCGTGAAAGACGGTCATTCTCATCAGTGGTTGTTGTAAGCGCTGCCAAGTTTCCTTGAACTCCGGACCATCCTTGGGATCATCGAGCAGCGCTTTGACGTCGTTAGGGAAGGGTTTGATTCCGTTGCTTGCTTGACCCTTCACGCGCGCGCTAACCTCAAGCTGCTGGTCTGATCTGGTGCTACTGACTGTCAGTTGCCGATGAGGTGGGAGTTGGGTCCAGACGCGAACCGGCGTTGACACGGCAAGATCGGGATTTATGACTTTGGCTTGATATCGAACGAGCCCAAGGCGGATGAATGGATCCGATGCGCGAGACGCCCTTATGTCCACATCCACGAACCATTCTTCGGCTTCAATATCAAAATAGGGTTCGAACGTCAGGAGTGAGACATCCAGAAAGCCGGCGGCAGCCCCCTTTGGATCATCTGCCGGGATGGGCATCTTGACAGTGGGGATATAGATCGGGTCGTGCGGACATGACGCCGCGTCCTCCCCACCAGCGAGATACGTGAACGCATCAGGAGGCATGAACCAACCGTGTTGTGGCGATATATCCTCGCGAATAGGATCGCCTCCCCATCGCGAGATGTATTGGCCGCCTTCACCCAGATCCGCATCCTGAAAACCAGCAAGTATCATCGATCGTTTGCCTGGGATGGAGATGATGTCGTTTTCGATATCGGATCGCGATATCTCCCTGATAAAAGGAGGCCATAGTACGATGCCGATGCGCTCGCCTTCACCCGACGAAAACATGCCACGCTCAAAACGAAGCCGAATAGCACATTGTCGCTCCACATGTTGCTCTACGCCTTTGCCCTCCTGCACGGCAAAGCGCTTGAACTTGAAGACCAAGGTCGGCGGCTTCGCGTTCGGTGGTGCAGGTGATCGCGTCGCGAGCGACCAAACCCTGGTCGGATAGGACCACGTCCTCGCCTGATCTTGGCGTTGCAACGCTTGGCGTCGCTGGAGAACATGCTCATTCTTGTCGTCAGAAAACATTGGCGCCGTCTCGAAGTCCCGCGCGAAACGGGAAATCGACACGATTTCGAAGCTCAGCTCCCGGGCCTTGGTGTCGGATATCTGATGAGGACGCGTCACGCTGATGGCGCGTGTATGAAGGCTCACTTGCTCGGGATCGCCCAATTCTGGATGACCCTTTGTCGCGATCGCATATTCGATTTTATCACCCGAGAGGGCGGCCGCATGCAGCGAACGCAAGTCTAACCTCGCCAGATGGCCTTCTCCCGGCTCGATGAAAATGGGAGTTGCATCGGTGTTTCGACCAGCGGATCGCACGGGAAGGCTTTCAATCCGTAGAAGCGTCACTTTCTGGGATGTCAGATGAGTCCTTCCATCCGGGTCGACATCAAACCCGAAAATCGTTCGCTTTCGGACGAAATCACTTTTAGAGATAGCTTTGGGTGTCTGCGGCCAACGGCCGGAACGCCTTGCCAACACGCCGCGTCCTCGCGACGGATCGTCCAGCGCCTCTCCGTTCGGGGCGACGGCGGTCGCCACAATTTCGATGGTGTCGATCTGATCAAGATCGACGAGAATCTCGCCGGAAAGCAAAAGATTTGCCGATCCTGGTTCGTCAGATATTGCTTCGGTCAGCGACATGGCCCTTGCGGCAATAAAGAGCCCTGCCTTTTCCGGTCGAATGACCTGGACGTCTTTTAAAGTCGCGGGATTGAGCGGCGCATTGATGGCGTGAGCTGCTCGCAACGTCGTGACACCCGCGATCTCCGTGAGTTGCCAATCCTTCTTCACGGCTTGGAGGAGCTTATCAGCGATTTCTATTACCGTCTCTTGATCGGGAACCGGGTAACCCCCCAGTCCAACATAGAGCGACCCGCCAGTTCTTTTAATCGATTCTTCGAACGGAACCGTCGCACCAGAGGCGCAAGCCGCGCGAAGGGCTTGCCGGAGTTTGATGTCGCTGCCAGCGAGATGATGCTGAACTGCAATGTTTTCCGGCAGCGCGAACCATTGGGCAAAGCGGAATTTACTGGGCAAGCACGACACTTCGACGTCGAACTGTTCACCCGGTGCAAGTTGCAAATCGACACGGTTGACCCTTACGCCCGATCCGAATCGACCGCTTTCGTTTATTCGCCAGATCCCTGGCACTACTTTCAGGACGTCGGCGCACTCTTTAGCGGGTTGATCTCGCGACTTATGCCTGGAAATCGTCATCACCAGGGGCAGTGCATTTGGGTATTCTATTCCTTGAGGATATAGATCGACGACGACGCTGCCATCGAGATAGAGGTCAGCGCCGACAATCCGCAATCTCAGGACCATCTCAAGAGCGGCAGGGTCAGGATAATATGTCTTTCCGCTGGAGCGGTGCGCGGGGGTCTTGAGCGGTCGAAAATAGGGTCCGCCGAGAGCATCGTTTTTCCCAGCCGATGGGGCACTTGAGGAGCGAGCCTCGCGCCGATAGATCAGACGATCGGCGTTGAATCCGGTATTCCTCAAGATCGTGGCGTTCGGAAACAGTCGCTTGTCCGCATCGAACTCGACGTCGAGAAGGCCTCCGGCCAAGACGTCTTTTGCTCGTTTTGGGTCATCGAAAACGCGATGAAGAGAGCAAAACTCCATCCCGGCGATTGGGGCAACAAAGATGCGCATCGTTTCGCTTGGCGTGGCGCGGCTATTAACTTCGACATAGGGCAGCCCTGTTTCATCCGCCGTTTTCAACGGTGCTGATTTTGCACCCGTCAGCACAGCCGTGCGCACGGTGGCAACGCCGGGAGCCTCAAAGCCCATCGGGCCGTTTTTGGTTTCCACTTGGTGGTTCGGCAACAACATGATCGGCGCGTCGATGCTTTCGTGACGCAGATAGCGGCGCAGCCTGATGCGAGCGATGTCACTGGAACCTGTTGCTGCAGCCGGTGGCAACAGCCATTGAAAGCTCTGGGCGGCATGGAGCTCAACTGCTTCAGCGAGGGTCGGTCCCGCGCCCCCGACAAAGACCGATCGCTGCGAGAACGCCTGGCCGACACCGAACCGCTGAGGTATCATGCGCAAATCCGGCGCAATCGCGCCCGTCGGCAGCCCATATTTCCGCTGAAATGGTAGAATTGCCTTTGGCGGAGTATTGTTGTCTGGCCGACAGGCTGGGACGGCTAATGAGAACCCTCCCCACGATACGAACGCCTCCTCGACAAGGGCCTCGACATTTCGCGAGTTTCTATCATCAGTCGTTGGATCGCCAATAATTGGTAGCGAACGCGAGACCAACTGGAACGAGGCTTCGTCTATAAACGTCTTTCCATCGCCATGTGTGGGTCTTGGATAGAGCGAAGTTGCTGCCGCTAACCATTTCTCCACAGCCGAAGTGATCCCGCGGAAACTGACGAGGCGCGTCATCAGACCCCGCCACTTCAAGCCGGTCAGCTCGCCACCTTCGTAAACCCCCACGGCCACATCAAGATGGCGTCCAACTGTGAGTTCCTCGGCGTGCAAACACACTGGAGAATTTTCGATCTGGAACTGTGCAACGGCCAAATCGCGGGCGGCACGAGCGGCACGATTGGTATCGAGCAATGTCCAGCCAAGGGAACGGTGCTTGCCTCCCTTATCAATTGCGTCCGGCGCGTTGGAGACCATCCCGCGGATATCGAGAGAGGTTAGGTCATAGCCTACACCCAGGTGAAAAACCCCGTGCTTCTGTTCTAGCGGGGGGAGACCATTTGGGTTCTCGAAACGCGGCGCCGGCCAGAAGTAAGCGCGGTCGTTGCGGCCGAGATCAAAACGCGCTGCCGTCCAAACGTCCGGAGCTTTGTCATTTTGTCCTACTGCCAACCATAATTTGCCGGTCGCAAAGTTTGAGGCGTCGACCGTCCATTCAAGATCGAAAGCAAACCCAAATAGCCTGGCGAGAACTGGATCGCCCTGGATGCTGTAGTAGACTGAAAGTAGCGTGGAGGTCGGATCGGAACTGTCCTCATCGACATATTTGACGTCTGGATCACTCTTGAGTTTGCTTACGTAGGTATCGTAACTCTTCGACCATTGAGGCCAGCTCCCATACAAATGTCCGGCGCGTGGCTGATAGATGATCGGCCCACCCGTCACGAAGGCGGCAGGCGCTATAGGGATGGGCGCAGCCGGCATTGTTCTCAATGATTTGCCGCTATTTAAAACATTGAGAATGTCATCGAAGATGCGCTTGTTTTCCGAGCGCTCGTAATTTGTCGAGGAAATCGCATCTCTGAATTTCTTTGCACAGGCGCCCGCCTTCACTTCAACAGGTGGGCGCGTGATTGCGTCTTGCGCAAATGCTGATTTTGATCCGATCGACTCGGTGCGTTGTGCGCTGTCTCCTGGGATCTTCACGTAATCACCCGGCAGGTAGGGGCCGATCGAAAGCTTGCTGACGACGCGCTGCGCCCGGGCACTTTCTGTTTCCACCGCATATTGGGTTTGTTTATTTGAAACGACATCGCGAACGATAAGCTTGTCAGCTGCATTGTGGGGCTCCGCTAGGATCGCTCCATATTCGTTGATGTCGGGATGAGGATCGTCTGAGTTTCCGAGTTTGCCAATATATCGACCTTCGAGTTTTGCTCCGATTTTGCCACCAGATGCACTCGTCGCCACATGCTGAATGAGCGTCGTCCAGGTATCGCTCGAACCTTTGAAATCGATCGTCTGCCGCCAAAGCTTCGAGACATCGTTGATGCCGACCATGCCGTCTTTGAACGCGGGAAAGGTCGGGTTAATCCTGGCTGCTTCCAAATTCTGCGAGCCGCCTTGCGAGCAGTAAAGTCGAACTGCGCCAGCGCCATTCAAGAGATGAACGACGTCTGCGGGCCAGTTCGTAAGATCGATTGCGCTCGTGGCATCCACCATCTTTGGTGAAACCACCAGAACGGCCTTGAATTTGATCTTGGTTCCGCCGTCCTGCATGATCGCGCCATTAGCGATCAGCCGAAGGTTCAGTGACACTTTCGGACCGTTGGCTTTTGTCATCTATTGAGCCCTAGACAAGCGTGAAATCGAAATAAGTTGCGAAGGTTTCCCAGTCCTCGGAAAGGCAAAGGACATTGGACATAATATCACCCTTGGTTGCGGAGGAGGTCGTGCTCTCGGGACTGGGGCCGAGGATGTTCGGTCGCCGGCTTTGGGCAGCCTGGGGGCGTGAGGAGCTTGGGCTTCCAAATTGCTGTTGATTGTGATGACCGGTGACGCTGTAGTGATAGTCAACAAGGCCGCAGGAAAACGAAAACGTAAAAATCGCCTCACCGCGCATCTCGCCCGTCGAAACGTTCTGCGAGAGCCCAATGTAGAGCGTCGCGGAGAAATGAAAGATCCAAATGCTGGCTTGCCCGCTCGCAAGGAAGCTTCCGCCGATTTCGGTCAGGTTTCGACCGCCAGCATTGATCATCCGAACAAAGGCGCCGATCTGAATCTGAACTTGTGCCTCCAGTGGCCCAAAATTCAGTGATCCTCCGGCACCGAACAGAAATGATGCTTCGAAGCCAATGATCCCGCCGGCGCCGGCATAGATGGAAAAATATCCGGAACCCGCATAGGGAAGGAAACTTATTGTAATCGGTGTCAAGGCTGTCCCGAGTGAGACCTTGAACAGCGCTTGGTCGCTCGTAAATGGCAGCTCGGCCGAAACAGCAAAGTTTATATTGAAGATTGAGACCTCTCCAACGCCGATGGAGCCAAGGTTGATGTCATATCCGACATCAAGGCCACGGGCGCGCTGCAGTGGGCGGATCTGAAGGGGCGATCCCGAACTGGGACTTAACACCGGCCCGAGTGCCGAGAAAAATGCCAAATCTGTGCCAAGATCATAGGCGTCATACATGACGTCGAAACGCGGCGCGCTCCCGCCCACGCTTGTGAAAGAAACTCCACCGAAATGGAGCGTCATCGCGTCGATATAATCGCCAACCAGTTTGACCGCGAAGGGGCCAAGCGATCCGGAGGTGGTGATTGTAGGATCACCCCCGTTTAGGAGGTCCGCCACGATCTGCGTTTTCAAAGTGAACCGCGTGTCTTTGGGCGCTTGGAATATATCGGAGGGTTCTGGCTCTTCAACAACATAGCTATCGAATTTGTAAGAAAACGAGGCTTTCGTCGGGATCAGTCGGGCAATCGCGTCAAGAATGGCATCGCGCAATGCCGAGACATCGATCAGAGAGAGCACCTCGCCTTGCAAAACGGCGGTAGCGAGATCGCCGATCTGGTTGGCTATCTGCAGGGGCGCGGATCTGCGCGACACGTCGGCCGCCCGCCAACTGTTGGCCAGTTGTCCAAAGTTTGTGATCATGTCATCTCTGGACGTGATGGAGCCAGCAGCCTGCACGATTTTCGATAGGATGAACGCTTCCTGTGCGAGGCGATCATTCGCTTTGAGGAGTGTGAGCGTGGCGGCGTCGTCCGGCGGATTACCAGCCGGTATTTCATTCAATACCTTGAACGCCTGGGGTACGAAGACCGAGTGCCTGGCCTGATAGGACAAAAGCGGCGTATCGATTGTATCGGCGGCCTTGTTTCGGGTGTCGAGAAGCTGCTGGTAAGCGGAACTGATCGCGCTCAACGCCTTTTGCACCGCTACAACTTTGAGCAATGCCGCAAGGACGAAATCTGGCCAGCCATTCGCGCGCGATTGCAAAGCGCGCCATTCCGCCACCAAACTTGCCGAGGCGCGAGGCAATGCAGTGACGATATCGCCGAAAAGCGGGGCAGGATCAGCGAGCACGGCCCGAACCGACACAGGCGATTTCGATCGAATGGGTGCCGCCAACAGATCTGCAAATGTAGCAGGCAACGGGGATGGGATCCTCCGGAACTGAGCTGCGTCGTGGACCGCGTCTGTCAGCATCGTCAAAGCCGTTGTCACCCGGGCCGCCTGGTGATCGAGGTCGAGACCGAGCGACCGGAGTGCGCCGACAATCTCGTCATTCAGGTTGTTTGCACAGCCTGCGAGGCTCGCCGAAAAGGCCGATATCGTCTCGATGACAGCAACCAGATCATTGATGAGAGTTGCGGCTTGTTCGGCAAGAGGTTGCTCCTCCTGAAGGACCTGCCCACATAGGCCCCGGTAGGTTGCAGAAGAGATCTGTCCTATCCGTGTTATTGCCGCGCCGAGCCCAATGACCACAATGATGTTGTGGTGCGCGTTGGTAAACGCAGTGATCATTGACTTTATTGCCGACAGATGTGCCACGGCGTTGTCGACGACCGCGCTAACACCCTGTTGATATTGAAGAAGATTCTCTGCCAGGTCCTTGTCAATTTTTGCAAAGGCTGCCGCATTGATAGCCTTATGAATTGCCTTCAAGAGGGCGAGATCACGAACAAGGTCACAATAAAGTTCGGAAATCTCACCAATCAGGCCGCGCTGATGGGAACCTCCAGTTTTTAAAAAGGCCGGCGCATCGTCGATCAGCCTGGTATAATCGCCAGATGGTTCGGCCGCATCAATGGCGCTACGCACGTCGTCAAGCGTCGCCGCCATCTCGTCGACGATCGTGACAAGTTTGGCCAAGAGTCCCATGACTTTGTCTATCGGCTGCATGATGCCGCTTGTCGCAGACACCGCAGGCGCGGGCATCAGCAGAACGTGTTTCGTGTCAAGCCTGTAATCGACGCAGGCCTGCTTCTCGGTTTCGAACGCGTTCGTGTCGCTTGGTTCTAGGATTGCGGCAACGTCGTCGAACTTTGCGCCTGCTGCAGCATAGATATTATCCAATTTCGCTCGGACCGTGCCGAGACTTGTACTATCGGCTAGGTCACCGATGCCGAAGATCTGATTGGCGATCAAACTGACATCTTCGATAGCATCGCTGATG
This sequence comes from Rhizobium sp. UFLA01-1127, assembly GCF_059803845.1. Taxonomy (NCBI): domain Bacteria; kingdom Pseudomonadati; phylum Pseudomonadota; class Alphaproteobacteria; order Hyphomicrobiales; family Rhizobiaceae; genus Rhizobium; species Rhizobium sp. UFLA01-1127. The sequence goes on from NZ_JAUQTZ010000008.1 coordinate 66,322, forward strand.
GAGCCATTACCCACGTCATTTCGAAATCGGGAGAGAAGACTGACATCTTCTGATAAAATTTCATATGCCGTGTAAATATAGATCAACGCGATCGGTAATTGCGTCGAGGCGATAACTTGCCTGCTGAGAAAATCAGAGAGATAGTTGATCAAAACAGAAGCGAGCTGCGGTTCATCCACAGCGATGTCGGTTGCAATCGCAGTCTGCGCCTTCTTTACCGCTGAGGTTATTTGGTTGTCGATCGAGCCTTTTAACTTAGTGATGAAGACGCTGGGTGAGACCGTTCCTTCGGACAAGAAACTATCGATCACCGAAAGGAAGAAAGCGCGGATGTCCAACCGAATGTCGTTGGTCAGTTGATCTTGAATTGCTTGCAGCTTCGAACCCAACGAGCTTTTGAATGGCTGCGCAACATCAATCAGCTGAGGAGACGGAATGGAAAAGGTTGCCGCCGTCTCGAGGTCATTTCGATCGGAGCCTGTGTCAGGAATGATGCCGCTGACCCACCCTTTCAAGTCAGCGCCGCCATTTTCTAGATCGCCATTGATCGTGTCCTGCAAGGGTCTCAGTGCGGCTGCTATCGGTCCCGCAGCGTCTGCGAGAGCGACCATTTCCTCCTGAACGACGGCAATAGCGGCTTGTTTCAACCTCGCCACAGGATTGGAGGCAATTCGATCCAGCGCACCGGCAAAGGATTTCGCGCTTTCGTAAATTTCGCTGAGATCCACCGCGAGATCGACTACGTCAGCATCTTTTTCGGCCTGGGAAAGCTTTGAATCCAGATCAGCAAGGCCCTGGCTTATTTCTGGGAATACGCGCGACAAGCTCCATGCGGATTTCTGGTCTTGGCCTTGCATGAGGTCGAGCGCACTTTGAAATGCTCTCGCCACCTTGGAGGCGCTACCGTTGGTCTGAGTGCTTATCAGCTTGTCGGCACGATTCCACTGATCCTGAAAAGACGACACAATGGTGCGCAAGGGCGCGACAATCTGAGCATGAATAAATTGCGTGGTCTTGTCTGTGTCGTCGTTCGCTTCCGCGGCAACATCCGCGCCGAATTGCAAAACTTCGTGAAAATATGGCGCGGCATCCGACAAATTGAGAAGATCGAATCCCAGAATTTCGAGCAGCTCCCTAAAGCTGATAATCCCGAGGAGCTTGGCTTCGTCGCTGAAAAACACCTTCAGGACATCTCTGATACCTTTAAGCTTGCTATCCAGATCCCTGGTTCCGACCGATGAACGGGATGCAAGCATCGGCTGATTTGGCGCAGGGCGCCGGCTGATAGCTTGCGCGACATAATGGGCTTCCGGGTCGAAGAAATCGGCAAGTGACACGAGAGGCTCAAGTGCAGCGCGCGTCGACATCGTCTGCTCCGGATCGTCGACCAATTGCAGGTCCTTGCCGACGTCCTTGTATGAAATACCGCCGCCGACATGACCATCGGGGCTGTTCGGTGCGGTGCTCTCATAAACGATCTTCCCGCTGGCGCTCACCGGGCCAGGAACGCGACCAACCGCAACGACAAGACCTGCCGGACGCCCTATAGCCCCCACACGATCTCCATTGGCTGCCATGTCCATTGGCAGTACTCTGCGCAGGTTCAGAAAAATCTCGAGCGGATTTGTGTGGGATGGGGGGATGCTGGGATCGGCAGGTGTGATTGGGAAACCGAACCGGGCATACCGCCCGTCATATTGCGCCGCGACATAATTTATGCCGCTGCCAGTCAGGCGCTCGACCTGAGTGAGCCGGAGATTGGCAGTTTCGACCGCTGGATAGAAGGAGGGCTGTTCGGCTCCTTCGAGAATGGCACTTGTCTTGTAATTGCTGAGATCGCCGATCCAGTCGCTAGTTAACGTTGCAATCTGTCCTGTAACCGAGACGATCAGGCTTTGTGTCTTCAGCGAACAGTCGCCCGATTTCGTCTCGGGAGCATAGCGGATCGGCTGATCCGCCAATTCCAGCGTGCGGCGTCCGAACCAGTCGTGCGTCTTCAAGTAGACCGCGGATAATGCGCTCAACGATGCGTTGTTGGTTGCAGCGATATTGTCGACGAAAATCAAGGGCATCGAGCTGGTCGCCCCGTCGATGGTCAGATCGAACTTGACTAGGCCTTGATCGGTTTCGTTCACCCGTGGCCAAAAGGCCAATCCCGGATTTTCACCAATGTCGATGCGGCCGCCCGATACGTTCTCGGGAACACCCGCAGGAGCCTTGATGTAGGGGTCCTGCAGGTCGGGTGTTTGAATGGTTTGAAGCGTGACGTTGTTTGCGCACCAGAGCCTTCCATCGAAAGGCTGGCCGACGCTTGGATAGGTTTGCGTTTTTCGACCGACGCGAAGAAATATTCTCTGAAAGAGGACAGCCTTGACGCCAAGCTTCTCGTTCTTGAGAAACACGCGCTCGGTCAGTTTCACCATGGATGCACGGTGGCCCAGGGGGAAGAGATAGCCCTTATAGACCACCTCGCCCACGATATCGCGTCCCAAAACGATTTCAGAGCGCCACCGTTCGATGGAGAAGCCATTAAAGATCTTGCCGCCCCAAAGATTGTCCGCGCCGGCAGAAGGCGAGAAGTGGGTATCGTGAACAAAAAATGCTCCAAGCGCACTTAATTCCAGCTGTTGCGCGCGCAGTGGTTGGGGGCGCTGTATTGCCTGTGCTCCATCCGCGTCAAGCAAGGCGAAATCCTCGCCGGGTTCGATCTGTCCAGAGTCGGGCACCAGCGCGCCGGGCTGAGGAAGGGTGCCGTCGTCATTCGTTGCACTGGATGAATTCCCATTGGCCGCCGCCCGCTTTCCGATGACAGGCAATCCGTAGGCTGAAGACAACAGAACCAGTTCGTGCCGGTCGTAGGCATCGAGTGCATTGCGAAAATATTGCGAACCATTGAATGCGTTGCGTGCATCGCTGCGATCACACAGCCGACGAAGAACGCTCCAGATCTTGTCGCGCCATTTGCCCTTCGGCTCACACAAGTCTGCATCGGAAAGGTCCTGGTTCGGCGCGACCCGCGACTGATCCGGCAGGCTTTTGTTGACGCTAGCTGCGGTCAGCGTCGTCTCATCCATTTGCTCCGGACCTAGGAACCAAGGCGCAAATACACCATGGGGAGGCTCTCCCTGGCCGATTTCCCGAACGTCGCCCGCCCCCCCATTTCTTAGATCTGGTTTGAGCCACGTCAGCGCATTGAGCCTCAGATCGGGCGAGCTTACAGCACGCAGGCTGGGATCTATCGCGTTTATGTCGAGCCGCGACGTCCAGAGTGCTTCACGGGTGTGCATAACCATGTCGCCTGGCTTCATAACCGATATGTCGGAAGGCACTGGGGTCGGGGTCGAGGCAAGGAGTGCACGTTTTTCGTCAGTCACCTTCCACGGGACCGAATGTCTGTTCAGCCAGATCGCGTCTTGAGCGGTGGACAGGATGAGGCGTGCGGGAGCCTCAATTGCGGTCTCAAAAAGGGAGGGTACGACCGCAAGCGCAGATCGAACCTCACCTAGACGTTGTTCGGACGTCGCCGGATGACGGGAGATCCCTTGATAGACGAGCAAATCGCCGTCATCGAGATTCGCGGCTCTTTCGCCGACCGGAGGAACCAGACCGTCCGGGGCCATCGTGAACAACTTGCGAGCTCGTAGCGTGACCGCGGGCTCGTGACGGGACCAATCGGTCAGATCCTCCAAGCTATATGCGATCGGGGGGTAGTCGAAGCCGCCGCCAGTTGGTGCAGACGGCGAGGTGCCTGAAGACAGCGGAAGTCCCGCATCGATCGCGGTGACCGCAGCAGGCGGCGTGCAATTAATGTGGAATGCAAGCCGCGTGCGATCAGAAAGGCGCGCCTCCGCAAGTTCATCGAAACTGTTGGGATCTGCAGCGGCAATATTTGCAACATAGGCGGTACGCATCGCCATCTCACGCTTGGCGCGAACGGAGCCGGGATCATCATCTGTTGCCAGAGCGCGATTGTTTGTTACGAGATACTCTATTTCATCCCTGTCCAAGGATTTGGGCCATAGCGCGGAGGGAAGAACAGGAACCTGTGCGCCGCGCTTGGATGAGTTGGCATATTGGAAGGCAAGTTGCATCTGCGCCCGATAAAAATCACGAAACACAGCATAGACAGGCTCGCTTTGCTCAAGCGTCGCCTCGTTTCGCAGAGAATTGCTCAAGTAAACAGAATCGCCAAGAAAGGGTCCGTTCGGTGCTTTTCTGATGGGGAGCCAGAAGTCGGGCTGCGTCTTCGAGTATGTTGCAGCGCAAGCACCGATCCGTTGAAACATCACGTCGATCGAAGTCTTGACTGTCGCCGCTGCCAGCTTTGAAGCGGTGCGGCGCGCCAGAGCCATCGCGTCCGGATCGAGCGCGAATGGACCAACATATATTTGCTGATCACAGGGTAGTTGTTTGACGTCCGGGTCTTTCCGGTACCTATCGCAAAACGTCGAGAAGTCGATGTTGGTATCGGCGCTGCGTTTCTTGTCCTGGATGGACTTCCGGTAATTCGCCAGCGCCTGAATGTCGTTGCCGAGGCCAACGATCGTGGTGAGAATGACGTTGCGGTCAAGCTCGCCGCCCTTGGGGCCGATGACATCCGGAAGGGTGACGTCTTGCCCGAAAATTGCCTCTTCGAAAATGTGCTGTGGATCGAATTCGACCACCAAAACCGGTCTATCGTCGCGAAACTTTCCCGGCTCCGTCTCAATCACGCGGCAATCGACATGAACGGGTTGGATCAATGGCTTCTGTCCGCTCGTCAAGACGACAGTCAGATCCAGAAATCGAAACCGCAGATGGACCAGGTCGCGATCGCGCCATGCCGAAAGCGAGGCGTTGGAGAGATCGAGTGTTGCAACCTGCTTTCCTGATGCGACTCTTCCAAGCCAGACGAAGCTTGAGGGACGCCGCCGAGGAAACTCGCCCGAAAGCAATTCCGTCAACGAGCTGCCGTCTTCATAGATAAGCCTTAGGTCGGTATATGGCCGAGTTGCGTCCGCCTCGCCGAACCGGAGAGTGCTGCGGCTCACATCGGGAAGAGCAAGATCGCTGCCGTGCAGTTCAAGATCGATCGCAATCCGGCGTGCCGCCGCGTCCGCACCTAATGTGCTTCTATCGAAGATTGCCCAGATTGTCGCATCCAGAACCGGGCTTCGCTCGCCGGTCGCTGTCAGCGCATCGGGATCGGTGGGCGCTGACGAGGCGTCGCTTGTCGACCCAACGTCGTGCGGCTTTGACGCGAGGCCGTTGACTAGCAAGCGGCCGACCCCGGTCGAAATGCTGGTATAGTCGGCTTCCTTGGCGTCATGGCGGATTTCGCCCCAAATGACGTTGCGAACACGCTGATCGGGCAAACGGCATTCCGTCAGGAACAATTCCTCCGCGGCAAGGCCTGAGGCGGAGGGCGTGGTCCCATCGGCAATCGTCACCGTCGATTGGCCGAGCGCCAGCTTTGCATAGGTCATGTCAACTGCATTGGCAGCTCCGGCGGCCAAGCGCAGCCGGCGGACGTCCCATCCTAGGGCGACATTGTCGGTCTTGGTGTCAATCGAGACATGCAGCGCCTTGGCCTGTCCCACAACAAAGGGTTTGGAGACTGCCACAGTTGCGGGTGCGGGATTGCCGGGCTCGGCCGTCGTTCCGAGAAAGAACGGCTCGTTTTCCTCGTGACGATACCAGCCTAGCCAGAAGTTGCGGGCCAGCACACGACCTGAAAATGCACTGACCGCCGGCCTTTCTCCGTCACGAGTTATCTTCCAGATGGCATGAATATCTAATTCCAGGTACACGGGCACACTGGATGGCCCTGCGATGGAAGAAAGACCTTCAAGCAATTGCGTCAGCCATCGATCGGCGCGTTGGCCGTCGATTTTACCTCCGAGGGCAACCGTTTTTGAAGGGTCATCGAATGGCGCGAAGGAACGAAAGGCGATGGCATCGCTCGACCATTGCGAGAGACTATTGTTTCCTCCGAATGGGCCCCTCAACTTTACCGACCAGTATGCCTCTTCGGGCGGGTTTCTGCCTGTCGTTACACGCCTGAACTCAAATTCAAGCTGCACGATGGGCGCAGCACCTAGCGAAACAGTTCCGATCAGCAGTGATTTTTTATCATCGTCGTTGGGGTCAACGGCCAGTGTAAACCAGGCATTTGGCCCGAAAGATGCCGCGGCGACTTTCCAGCTACCATGTTCGATCGGGAGAATACTGTTATCAGTACCAGGCGAAAACTCTCGGATGGTCAGTCTTTTTCCGTCTTCAGAGAGATCAAACTCGATTTTGACTTTGTCGTGCCCGGTTTTGTCGGCGGAAAGCGCGAGTTTGGGCGCAAGAGGCGAGGAGACACCTGCAAGAATTAGGGCCCGGCGGGTTATTTTTGCCCGCGCTACAATCTGCCAACCCACCGGAAGAGGGTTTGAAGTGCTCGATTCTGCCATGCAATTCTCGAAGGCCATCAAACACCTCAAGCGCGCAGATTTTTCGCAAATCTACAGCAGAGAGTTGCGGATTCAAGTAGAATAATTTCTGTCGTCATGACAGGATATGCTTGTCGCTCGAAAGGAGGCGGCGATGATGGACAGTCTCTTTGCTGAAGATCCAAATGAAAGTCTGCGTCTCTCAAAGAACATGCAAAGATTGTTGGCGGCGGATGCTTCAAGCAGCGTCTTTCCTGATACAATGGCCTACCCCACGCAAATCGAGGATTGGGTGCCCGGCCCTGCCGGCGAGACGCGAGGTTTCTATCGCGACACATGGAAACCGAGTTGGAGTGTCTTTCTGGGACCTCATGAAGGTCATCCCCATGGAGGCATCGACATATATGCGCCGATCGGTACTCCAGTGATCGCCGTCGTTGACGGTGAATATCAACAAGTAACTGACGCGGACTTGAACCCGATGGGCAATCGAGCGTGGCTTTCCTTTGTCATGGATGGGGTGACCTACAAATTTGTCTATGGGCATCTGAGTGCATTTGAAGGCGCCAATGCAAGCGTGCAGAAAGGCACGGTACTCGGCTATACCGGATGTTCGGGAAATGCCGGATCCGACCCAAGTTGTGAAGGGACGAACACATGTGGAAAATCGTCATCGCACCTGCACCTTCAGCTCCTTCAAGGCGCGACAAAGGTTGACCCATTGTCACTTCTACCTTGGACGTTCCGATATTATGATGACGTGAGGATCGTTCCTTGCGATCAGGTTGTGGCGACCGTGTAAGGCAAGCAATTGCCAAACCTCGCGACAAGGCTTGGCGGCAATGGGTACCACCTAACTAACCGGCATCGTGATCGGCGCCAAAATCGCGGATTGCGTAGTCCAAAGATCCCCTGAAGGCAGTGGGCCAAATCGCTATCGGTTGTCCATAGCCAGTCTTCCTAGCTGCGAGAACCCATTTCAGTGCCAGCCCCCGTATTGTTGCGCCCTTACCGGCATGCTTCATGTCGAGGTATAGTGCGTCGAGCCGTGAGGTGTTGATGCCAAACCCTGTCGAGCGCTTCAATCTTGCGACAGTTCGATTTCAAAAAAGCAAAATTTCAATCGCTTAGCAAAACATTGGCACGGGTGGCCGGTTCATATCCCTTCAGATCATATGGATCCGATTTTGTTGACTGCGGGTCGTGACCTTTAATAATGGCGTTGCAGCCAAGTGCGGGACGACTGGTTTACGCGCTCATTTCGGACATCGGGCGGTTCGCGGGACCGTCTTTAGCGACTAGGGTGTGATTGGCAAACCAGCGGATTTTGGCGATTACATGCGCCTGGCCGTCATTGCCGATCAAAAGGCGAGTAGGACAGCATCGCGCTAGCAGGAGCTTTGTGCCAGTCTTCATGCGTGAAGTCACCGATACCGGCTGCCGAAGAGGGCAAGATAACGACTTTCTGAGGCGCATCTTTTACGATGAATGATTTAGAGGTTGAAAATGAAAGAAGCCGAAGAGCATAAATCGCTTCGAGTTATTACTTTAGGCGAAAAGATAATTCGCCTCTTCATACTGGGTATTCTATTCATAATTTGCTTTATAATCGTCGATATATTTAGTTATAACTTTGTTATGTACATTGTTGGCTGTTCCTATATTTACATATTCTACTGTGTAATGAAAGGGGAAAGGATTTTTCCGGCGTTCTTTTATAATCGCAACAGAAACCGGAATTAACATAGGTCTTCCTCACTTTATGTGGTTAGCAAATCGTCAGCGATGACGCTGGTATGAACTTGCATGCAAACGAAATCGAAATAGTCGACCGGCCCGGGCGTTAAAGTGCAGAGCGTCGTATCCGTCGACAAAGGCGATTAGGTTGTATCTGCGTGCGTACCACCATCTGGCAGTCATGCCCGGCTGAACCTATTGCCGCCCCCTGAACCTGTCGAATGCCGTCAGACGTTGGACCGGCGGATCTGCATCTTCCCACCGGTAAATCTCGTTTCGCAGGAAGCGGAACTCGTCTTCCATGGCGTCTTCGGCGATCTCGATCCACCAAGATTTTGGCCGACCGTCGCTTCCGTCGGACCAGCGATAGCCTCGCTCTTTCAGCCGATCTTTGAGATCGAAAGGTGCGTTCTCCGCGAAGATGCGCACGCGGGACCGCTGGCTTGCCTGATAAAGCTCGGCAAGCGGTGTTGGGAGATTATCGCACCGGGTGAGCGCCAGCACCTCCAGCAGCGCGAAACAATCATCGACTGCGCGGTGTCCGGCATGGAAATAGCCACTCTGGTTGATGAGATAGCCGAGCTTGGTTCCTTCATATCCCCTGGCACTCCAATCGATCTCGGAATTGGAACAAGCCCAGGCCTTTCGAGCAAAGATCGATGAGAACGCCTCGCAAAAGGGCCGATCGAAGCCGGCATTATGGGCAATGATGAGATCCGCAGGTTCGATGAGGGCGCGGAGCGCCGTCATATCGATCATCTGGTCGAGGACCATGGAGTCGGTGATGCCGGTCAACCGCGTGACCTCGGCCGGGATCGGAATGCTCGGTTGCTGCAACCCGCCATAGACATCGTTAACATCACCGACCTCGCCGTCCTCATTAAAGGTAAATCCGATCAGGCCGATTTCGATGATCTCGTCCTTTCTCGCATCGAGACCGGTCGTCTCTGTATCGAGGATGACGCCGCGCAGCGGATAGTCTGGTCTTGCAGCAGGGACGATCGGACGCTGCTCGAGTTTTTTCAGAATCTGGTAGCGCCCGGTTGCTTGCAGGATCCGCACCATCTCGGCTTCGTCAGGCGCTGATCCAACCTGTCGAACGGGCACGGTTCGCACCGACGCTCTGCGAGCCGACTGCGCATTCTCCGAAAACATGTCCAGCTGAGATGTCATGGCCTATCCGCCGAAAATTATCGCGCAAATCTAAAGCGTCAGTTGCCTCATGAGAAGGGATCAGCGCAGCCGGTTAAGCCATACCCACCGATATTGAGCAGAAAGGGCTGCGAGAGAGCTTCGCTCGAGCGATGTGATCGTCTACTGATCGTGCGGAGTGGGGAAGCTCTGCCTCGTTGGCGTGAGGCAGAGCTGAGAGGTTTTGCGAACCTCATGCGAAACTTCGATTGGGGGCGCCAGTCTCGCACGCTTCAGCCCTACAGCGGATAGCTGAAGTCGGCCTGAAGGAACCAAACTCATCCTAGCCATACTTATGGCCGCGCAGGCGTAACCGTCAGCCGCGCGACGGCTTCCGTCCACTCTTCAGCGGCTTCATCGTGACAATATCATCGGCCACCGGAGCGAAGAACTCCGAAATATCGCAGGCCAGTGCTTCCGCGATCTTCTCAAGAGTCACGATAGTCGGGTTCTTATTGCCCCGCTCAAGATAGCCCACGTAGGCGCGCTCGACATTGGCCTCAAGCGCGAGGTTGTCCTGCGAGATCCCCCGCATGACCCGTATTCGCCTGAGATTCAGTGCCACTCGCTGCCGTGCATCCATGGCGGAAACACAACATTTGACAGTTGTTAAAACCACGTATTATAGAACTATGAATGGCAATCTTGAACGAACCAGAGGTAGCGTCCGCGGCCCGGCAGGGGAACGCAAGCGAAGGCGCAGGAGGTGCATGACGGTGGTGCCCGACGAAACGGTCGACTTGCTGATGGCTCTGCTCTATTCCGTCAGAAAAATTGTCGAGAGCGGAGTGGAGGGTAAGCAGCGTATAGCGAAGACCTACCGCGACGCTCGTTCGCTGATAGCGACAATAGACCGTGATCGCGGTTCGGCGCGCCCGCGGATCGAGGCATGTTTGAAGCAGTTCAACATGCACAAGAACGCCGACGACGCAGCTGCGGCCGGGTGGATGATTGCCGCGATCGAGGAGCGGGTCAGCGAGCGTGACCTCTACGGATGGTGCAGGCTGACGGAAATCGTCGATGCGGCGGTGCACGAACTCCTCTTGTCCGAACGATTGTCTGTCCATTGAACTGCCGAAACGCCATTCGCTATGGCCGGCCCGGTGAACTGACCAGCTCACCCTCCTTGGTAACGATGGTCGATCCATAGGGCTCGCGGGCTATGACAGTCAGCGCGTTATCCGGCAATGGCCGCGCAAGATCCTTGGCCTCCTCCCATGACGCCCTCATCCAGATGTCGGTCTCTTCCTTCGTCAGCAAGAGCACCGGCATTGCCTTGCCGTGGATCGGCTTGATCAGATCGTTTGGATCGGTCGTCAGAAAACCATAGAGGTCATCGGTCGTGAACCCATCCTTGACCTTGCGCACCGATGTCCATTGCGGCACGTGGATGCCGGCAAAGAACATCAGCGACTTGTTGTTGTCGCGCGCAAACCAGGCGTTCGGCACATTGCCGCCTGTCTCCTGGCTTGCCGGATCCGGCTCGGCAAAGCTGGTGACGGGGACGAGACAGCGGTTTTCGACGCCGAACCAACGCCTCCAATGTGCAAGCTTGAGATTGCGAATATTGGTGACGCCGCGATCGACCTGCTCGCGCAGCAGCTGCTCGAAATCTACCTCCGTCCCCTTCGTCCTGAGCTTCTCGGCCTTGACTTCGGCCGCCTTGACGAGAACGAAGGGCGGGGAAGGGAGGCCCCAGCGAGCATGGACGAGCTGCTTCTTGCCGTCCGCCGTATTTCGGACGATCGGTCCCATCTGGTCCGGGTTCATCTGATAGGCTGGCATCAGGTTGATCAGGCTTTCGGCATCCTGAGCCCATTTGTTGACCCAGTCCTTGTCTTCCATGCGGTACAAGTTGCACATCGACGCTCCATCTCCCTTGAAGCTGGCGGACATGGTAGCCGACGAAGCGCCGAAACGCCAATTGATGGCTGTCAATGGATCGGCTTCGAAACTTTTTCGAAAGCTCCATCACTGGACGTTCGAAGTCATCTCCATGATTCCCAATGCGAATCTTAAAGTCCACTAAAATAGAGGGATAATATTCCTATTTCGGGTTGCTTGACACGTAAAGCGACTTGGAACATTTAGTGAACATATACACTTGACCGACATCACGTCGATACCAACACGACCTCCACAAGGACGCGTGAATGATGACTGCTGCCCGTGACAGGGTGATATCCGATCTGAAACACCGCATCGCGTTACTGGAAGGGAATGCGGGCAAGAGGAGCGGCTGTCTGGCCTTCGGCGTTCCGGAGATCGATGCGGCGCTGCCGGGCGGTGGTCTCGCCTATGGCGCCATCCACGAATTTGCCGGCGGAGGTGCGGGCACCGTCGACGGAGCGGCAGCTGCCCTTTGCGTGGCCGGCATCGCCGCCCGCACCAAAGGACAGGTCCTCTGGTGCCTGACGCGCCCGGACCTGTTCTTTCCGGCCCTCATGCAGGCGGGACTTCATCCAGACCGGGTGATCTTTGCCGAAGCCGACCGCGAGCAGGATGTGCTGGAGAGTATGGAGGAGGGGCTTTGCTATGGCGGCCTTGGCGCCGTCGTCGGCGAGACCGTCCGCCTGCCCATGACGGCGTCGAGGCGCCTGCAGCTGGCGGCGGAAAGGACCGGCACGATGGGATTGGTGGTCAGGCGCTGGCGTCGGCAGGTGGAGGCCTCGGATTTCGGGCAGCCGACGGCTTCGACGACAAGGTGGCGGGTGAGCGTTTTGCCGTCGGAGGAGCTGCCGGTCCCAGGCGTCGGGCGGCCGCGATGGCTGCTGGAACTGATGAGAGTGAAGGCGGGTGAGTGCGCTGAGTTTATTGTTGGAGTGTGCGATGCCACGGGTCGTATCCATCTATCTGCCGGACCTGCCGATCGAGCGGATCAGGCGCATGGATGGGAAAGCAGAATTATCGCCTGAGCGGCCGCTGGTCACGGTTGCCAGAAGCGGTTCCAAGCGCCGGATAGCGGCAGCCGACGCCAAGGCGCGCGACGCCGGCATCCGTGTGGGCATGCCAGCTGCCAAGGCACAGGCCATGATGCGTGGTCTTCAGTTTGTTGACGCGGATCCCGCGGCCGACGCGGCGGCACTCGAGCGCATTGCCCTTTGGGCGCTGACGCACTATTCGCCGATCGTCGCCGTTGATGGCACCGATGGCATCGTTATGGACACCGAAGGCGCCGATCATCTCCAGGGTGGTGAGGCGTTGATGCTGTCGGGCATTGTCAATCGCTTCCATGCCAGGGGCCTGACCGCGAGGGTCGCCATCGCCGACAGCTGGGGTGCCGCCCACGCCGTCGCGCGGGCGGCTAAGACCAATACCGTGATCGTGCCGAAAGGCGAGATCGGCCGTTTCGTCGAGCATCTGCCGTTCGCATCCCTTCGGCTGCCCTCCGAAATCGTCGCGAGCCTGCGCACGCTCGGCTTCCGCACCATCGGTGAACTGTCCGCCACCCCACGAGCACCGCTTGCCCTCCGCTTCGGCCCGGAGATCGGCCGGCGCCTCGACCAGATCCATGGCCGCTTGGCCGAACCGATCGAACCGATCCGGCCGGCCGACGTGATCGAAGTCAGCCGCGCGTTTGCCGAACCGATCGGTGCGCCCGAAACCATCGACAAATATCTGACCCGGCTGGTGGCGGCACTGTGCCAGGCTCTTGAGAGACAAGGCCTCGGCGTCCGCCGCACCGATCTGATCGTCCACAGGGTCGATAATTCCATTCAGGCGATCCGCGCCGGCACGGCAAAGGCGGCGCGCGATATCGCCTGGCTGACGAAACTGTTCCGGGATCGGATCGAGACGATCGAACCCGGCTTCGGTATCGAGAAGCTGTCGCTGGTGGCCGTGATGACGGAGTCGCTCGGCGAAGAGCAGAAAGCATCCTCGCTGATCGAGGAGGAGGTTGCCGATATCGCGCTGCTGATCGATGTCATCGGCAATCGCGGCCAGCGCGTCTATCGCCTGGCGCCGGTCGCAAGCGACGTGCCGGAACGCAGCGTCGCGCGCATCGCCGCCATGGCGGAGAAGACCGGCGCCGCATGGTCGATGCATTGGCCGCGGCCGGTGCGGCTGCTGGCGCGGCCGGAAGCAATCGAGGTCATCGCGCTTTTGCCGGATCATCCGCCGGTCTCCGTCACCTGGCGTGGCAAGCGTCGGCGCGTCAAACGTGCTGATGGGCCGGAGCGCATATTCGGCGAGTGGTGGACGAGGAGTTCCGAATTCGATGCGGTGCGGGACTATTTCGTGGTGGAGGACGAGGCCGGCGAGCGGCTGTGGATCTTCCGCTCCGGCGATGGTGTCGATCCCTCGACCGGCTCGCATCGCTGGTTTTGCCACGGGATCTTCGCATGAGCTACGCCGAGCTGCAGGTCACCACACATTTTTCCTTCCTGCGCGGCGCGTCGTCGGCCGACGAACTGTTCCGCACAGCCAAGGAGCTCGGCATTTCCGCACTTGGGATCGTCGACCGCAACTCGCTGGCCGGGATTGTCCGGGCGCTCGAAGC